>NZ_ABHH01000032.1:0-26178 GCF_000171855.1 Carnobacterium sp. AT7
TGCTTTTTCTGGAGTAAATCTCTCTATAAAAAAGTGCTCTAGCTTTCTTTAGTGTGGATAGATGAATTTAGTTCATGCTTAACATTCTGGAGGAGCAGGATTGCTTGTAAATCAGTAAAGTAGTCAATGCAAATCCGGCTATTCCATAAATTTTTTTAGAAGCATCCACACTATTTGATGAGGGTCTTAAAAAAAGAAGATGAGATTTTTTATCCCATCTTCTTTTTGTTGCTATCTACTAGTCTTGGTATTTTTGTGCAATATTTTCTTCGATAATTTGAACGGCATCATCTGCGGCTTGTTGAGGCGTTTTATTGCCTGAAGCTGCATCAAAAATCAATGTTTCTGCGCCAGTCCATACTTCACTCATTTCAGGTATGTTTGGCATTGGAACGGCAGAATCAAATTGTTCAATGACCGCTTTTGTCAACTCATTTCCTGATTCACTGACAACTGTTCTGGCTTCTTGATTGGCTGGTATTTCTGAAGTTAACTCATACAATGTTTCACTATTTTCTGCATTTGTTACATAATCCAGCCATTCTTGAGCTAGTTCCGGATTTTTTGAATACTTACTAACAGCCCATGCAACTCCACCGGCAAACGGTTTATACTCTTCACCATTTGGGAGTGTTGGTATGGTTGAAACTCCATAATTTACACCTGCATCATCGTAACCGCTCGCACCCCACGGACCATTGATGACAGCTGCCGTTTTTCCAGAGGTAAACAATTCATTCATAAAATTTTCGGAGCTAGTCGCATCTTGCATCCCTTGTGGCCAAATAGTTTGATACCAATCGGTTATATACGCAATTCCTTCAACAGCTTCAGGCGAGTTCAACCCAATATCGGTTGGATCTGTTCCATTTTCTCCAAAGACATATCCGCCATATCCTGAAAGTAGTCCAATATATTGGTATGCTGTCATCCAGTTTGCTAAGAAAGCCGTATTCTTTCCTTTTTCGTTTTCAAAGGCATATTGATCATCTTGAGACAATTTTTCTAAATCTTCAAATGTTTCAGGTGCTTGTTCAATCAAATCTTTATTATAAAATAATACCAATGACTCAATCACAAATGGTGCGCCATATATTTTCCCATCTAACGTAACTTGTTTTTGGTCCAATTCATCATAGCGATCATCATTAGGCAAGGTTATCTCAGCTAAGTGTCCCTGCTGACCTAATACACCTACTCTATCATACGGAGCTATTAGAACATCTGAACCAATTTCGGCTGGTCCATCTAATGGTAAAGCTTCCAGTCCATCAAACATATCCCGCTCTGAAATTTCAATTCTCACATTATGTTCTTCTTCAAAAGCTGGAATGATTTCATCAACATAATCACTATACCGCGGGTCTACATCTATTTTTAAAGTCGTCGATTCCCCTTCTCCACCAGATGAATTTGTTTCTGTTGTCTCTTCGCCACTTCCACAAGCAGCCAATAATACCGTACTGACAGATACCAAACCTAAAAGAATCTTTTTCCACTCTTTCTTCTCCACCATGAATTCCTCCTCCTTTTTAGATAGGTCAATTATCTTACTTCTATTATTTTTTTGCAAACGTTACCATCTAGTTGCAAAAAAAGGAACTGAGAATTGCTCCTCAGCTCCTTTTTTTGGCTCTATACTTTTTAGTGTGGATAGATAAGTCGATTTGATTACTCTACTTTATAAATAGCAAAGCCATTTTGTTTAACTGACAATAATTTATTGTCTAAGAATGCTAAATTCCAAAATAAGACTTCAGGTATTTGATCTAAGCTCAATTCTAAGTCTTCTTCACCTTGATTAAAATAGCAAATAAACTCTTCATCGCCAAATTTCTTTTTGAATCCAATAACTTTTTCATCATCTCTAACATCAAACCACTCTACTTCTCCATAACTTAACAATTCTTGATTAGTTTTTCTGAAGGCAATCAATTCTTTTGTAAATGAAAGCATAGTGCTGTCTTGTTTTTCTTCATCCCAAATCATACATTTGCGGCAGTCAGGATCATTAAAACCATCCATTCCAATCTCTGTCCCGTAATAAATACAAGGTGAGCCATGTTGTGTAAACATAAACGCCAATCCCGCTTTTGCAAGTTGTTTATTATCCTTACTGACAGTCAACAAACGTGCTGTATCATGAGAATCCAGTACATTGAACATCACTTCATTGGTTTGGTTACGGTAAAGCATCAATTGTTCATTTAGCCCAGCAACCATTTTATTTGCTGAGATTGTTTCTTTCATAAAGAAACTTTGAATGGTCTCTGTATAGGCATAATTCATTACCCCATGAAATTCATCGCCTTGCAACCAACTTTGCGAAGAATGCCAAATTTCACCTAAAATATAAAAATCTTCTTTTAATGCTACAGAAGCTTGGTAGAATTTCTTCCAAAAATGATGGTCGACTTCATTGGCAACATCTAAACGCCAAGCATCTATATCAAATTCTTTAATCCAGTAAGTTGTCACATCCAGTAAAAATTCTTGCACTTCGGGGTTGGCTGTATTTAATTTTGGCATGTGGCCGGTAAAAGCAAATGTATCATAACTTAAATCACCAACATTCTCCAATTCTTCCACCGATAAATCAGCTAGTGATTCTACAGGAAATTGATTGATATGGAACCAATCTTTATAGCGAGAATGTTCTTGATTTTCTAACACATCTTGCCATTGCATTGAATCCATTCCTAAATGATTAAACACAGCATCTAGCATGACACGAATTCCACGTTTATGCGCTTCTTGTACAACTTTTTTAAAGAGTTCTTTGTCTCCAAAATCAGGATCAATTTCATAGTAATCAATCGTATCGTATTTATGATTTGATTTAGCTTTAAACAATGGACAGAAGTAAATACCATTGATTCCTAATTCAACTAAATAATCTAAGTGATCCAACACCCCTTGAAGATCGCCACCATAAAAATCATCGCGTCCAGGATGTTTTTTACTTCCCCAAGGCAGTGTTCCCGCTGGATCATTTGTTTTATCTCCATTAGCAAACCGTTCTGGGAAAATTTGATACCAAACCGTTTCTTTTACCCACTCAGGTGTTTTCACTTGGTCAACGTCATGTAAGTAAGGCATTCTAAAGAACGTATTTGCATCTTCTAAGTACTCATCTGTAAAAGGAAAAACGCCACGATCCCCGTAGAGTACTTCAAGACCATCTACTCCTTCAATATGAAAACAGTAAGCAATACGCTTTGTTTTTTCATATGTTTCAATCATCCAATAATCATGAATATCGGTACTCATTGCCAATTTCATTGGTTTATCTTTTTTATACCATTTTTGTGTGCCATGTGAATAAGGATCGCCACTAATCAAATTAACTTTGTTAGCATCTCCTTTTTTTGTTCTTAGACGAATATGAAATTTATCAGTTTTGTATAAATAAGCGTACTCACTATCTGGTCTATGGTAAATTGCAGCTGTTTCCATTAACTATTTCCTCTTTTCTTAACTTAGTTTTATTTCGACTGTTTAACAAATCATTTTTATAATAAAATAACCATTGCACCATAAGGGCTTAACGTCAATTTATCTTCTTGTAGCGTATTTCCTTCATTGCTCAAACGAATTGTGTACGGTTGTTTGATTAACCCAACTAGCGATACGACTTGAGTTTCGTCCGACATATTACAGCACACCAAAACGGTCGTGGAATCCCAGCTGCGTTTATAACAATACGTTTCCAAACTAGTTTCGAGCAGTTGAAAGCCCCCTTCGCTAAATACAGGTTCTTGCTTCAGTTTCAATACCGCTCTATAGTACTGTAGTATACTATTTTCTACCGCTTCTTGATCCGCTACGTTATATTTTTCTTCGCGATTTACTCCGCTCCACGGAACATGGGACGAAAACCCAGCATAGTTTGAGTCATTCCATTGCATAACCCCTCGGCTAACGTCTTTACTTCGAGCATTCAACTGTTCTATGGCAAACTCTTTTGAATGCCCTAAGTCTAAAGCTGTTTGATAAAAAAGATCAGCTCCTGGCAATGAGAAATCTTCAATTGTTTCAATCGTTAAATTTTTCATCCCTAATTCTTCACCATACAATAAAAAAGGGATGCCTTTTTGAAGATACATTAACGTCGCCAACATCTTACTGCTGTTATCACGGTACTGTTCATCATCGCCAAAACGTGAGACGGCTCGTGCCATATCATGATTATTCCAATACAACACCGGTCCGCCAACTGAAGCCAATTCACTTTGCCATTCAACCATCGTTTGTTTGAATTCTTTCAAATCTAATTTACCATGCTGCATATCTAGTGGCAGTCTTTCATCTTTTGACTGTTCGTCTTCTGGGAAGTACCGAAACGTTATGACACTGTCACACACTTCATTGACTGGATCTGTATAAATTTTTGCTAATTCAATACTCGCAGAAGCCGCTTCTCCAACTAAAAAAACCATCGGATGATTTTTACGGATTCGTTGGCTGAACTCTTGCATGTAGTCTGTTACTTTTGGCAAATTAGCATAGTAGTTCTCTGCTAACTCTGTTTCAGCACCGTTTGTTATCTCAACATCTGGAAAGCCTTCTTCTTTGTCGACATGAATAAAAGCATCCAATCTCAATGCATCAATTCCTTTGTCCAACCAAAAATTTGCGCAATCTGCCATTGCCATTCGCACTTCAGGATTTTCCCAATTCAAATCTGGCATTTCTTTTGCGAACAAATGAAAATAAAAGGATTCACCAAGAGGTTCTTTTTCCCAAACAGATCCGCCAAAAAACGATCCCCAATTGTTTGGTACTGACCGTTTGCCTGTTGCCTTCTGCCAGATATAATAATCACGATACAAATTTCCTGGACCTTTCAAGGCTTCTTGAAACCAAGGGTGTTGATCAGACGTATGATTCAACACAAAATCCATCATGACCTTAATGCCACGTTTGTGGGCTTCTTCAATCACTTTTTCCATATCTGCCATTGTCCCAAAGCTATCATCAATTGCATAATAATTAGCAACATCATAACCATTATCAATCTGAGGCGAAACGAAAACGGGATTCAGCCAAATCATGTTCACTCCAATGGATTGAATGTAATCCATTTGTTTAATAATGCCTTTTAAATCACCGATTCCATCATCATTCGTATCTTGAAAACTTTTAGGGTATATTTGATACACCACTGCGTTCTTCCACCATTTATCATGCATGGTATTCATATCACAACACCTCAACTTCGCTAAATTCCAATGCAACTATTAGCTTACAGAATTTAGAAAGCACTTACAATCAGAAATAGATTGTTACCGGTAACAACTTAATTTTCTAGGTGTTCATCTTCTATTGGTATTGTGTCAGCTGGATCATCTTGATACATAAAAACGACTGTTCCATAAGGAGCAAATGTGACAGCATCTTTATCGATTATATTGCCTTCATTTTGCAAAATAATCTGCCAGCCAACGGTTGAAACCCCGTCTTCTTGAACGTGTTCTTCCGCATCTGATAAATTGCAGCAAACAATTGCACGCTGCCCTTCAAAATTCCTTTCATAAACATATAATGTGTCTTTTGTATCATGCAGTTTGAAAGATCCTTTGTTAAAGATAGCCGTTTTTTTTAAAGCGATAACTTTTTTGTAATACGATAAGATACTATTAGGATCGCTTTGCTGATCTGCTACATTATATTTTTCCTCAACATTTACCCCACTCCAAGGTTTGACTGTTGAAAAACCGGCAAATTCAGAACGATCCCATTGCATTGCTCCTCGACTGACATCTCGTCCCGTGTGGTTTAATTCTTTCAGAATGTGTTCTTCCGAATACCCCAATTGTTTAGCTTTTTCGTAAAATGGAATGGCACCAGGTGTATCAAATTGAGTACGATCACTATAATACAAATTACGCATGCCAATTTCTTCTCCATTGAAAATAAAAGGCATACCTTGTTGCAGGTACATCAACGTAGCGAGCATCTTACTACTGTTGTCTCTGTAATGCTCCACATCCCCAAAACGAGAAACGACTCGAGCCATGTCGTGATTATTCCAATATAAAACGGGGCCACCATATGGATCCATTTTTGTCTGCCAGTCGACCATGACTTCTTTAAACGCTTTTTTATTTAATCTACTCGATTGCATATTAAGCGGCAACCGTGGATCTTTCATCGTTTCATCTTCAGGGAAAATTAAAAAGGACACAACCGCATTGCACATATTGCTCTCAGGTTTTGTGTACTCAAACGCCAAATCTACATTTGCTGAAGCTGCTTCTCCTAAGATAAAAATGTCTTCTTTAACTTTGCGTAAATCATTTGATAGATTTTGGACATAATTCTTGATATTAGGCAAAAACGCATTAATTTTTTGAGCTGAAACCAACTCTTGACCATTCTCTATTTCGACTTCATTAAAATCGTCCAACTTATCCATATGAATAAATGCATCTAATCGAAACCCATCGACACCATGATTCAGCCAAAATTTACCAATATCCAGGATAGCTTTTTCAACTTCTGGATTGTCCCAATTTAAATCCGGCATTTCTTTTTTGAACAAATGAAAATAATATTGACCGCCAACTGGTTCTTTTTCCCAGACTGATCCACCGAATACAGCAACCCAGTTATTGGGCAAGTGTCCTCCTTTTTTTGCGTCTTCCCAAATATAAAAATCACGGTACGGGTTGTCTGGTCCTTTTAAGGCTTCTTGGAACCAAACATGTTGATCCGAAGTATGATTTACAACCAAATCAAAAATAACTTTCAACTTACGTTTATGCGCTTCTTCAATCAATTCGACTGCATCACTAACCGTTCCGAAGATAGGATCAATCGTATAATAATCTGACACATCATAACCATTATCTACTTGTGGTGAGGAAAAAATTGGATTGAGCCAAATAGCTGTGACGCCTAATTGCTGAATATAATCTAAGCGAGAAATAATCCCCTTAAGATCTCCAATGCCATCGCCATTCGTATCTTTGAAACTTCTTGGGTAGACTTGATAAAAAATTGCTTCTTTCCACCAAGCTTGTTCTTCCATTACTAATCACCCCAGTCTTTTTTATAAAAAGCTATTTGTAGTCATTGTATGAAAACCAAGAAAAGATTGCTAATTTTTTGATTGTTGCTTTGCTCTTAAATAAAAGTTGTTCAGACACTCCTTATCAAATGGACCATATTTCTAATAACTCCCTTAGAAACTGGATTATTCCTAGATTTATAACGTTAAAAATGGTAATCTTTCATTAATTACAGTCGGCAAAATTAAGGCTGTAAAGAATTTCTTTTCACTAATAGAAAGAGGTAAAATAATGACTAGTACACGTATTGCAGGTAAAACTGTAGATGCTTGGGAAAAAGAACTCCCTCAATTAGCAGAACTGTTTTCATTAAAAGAAATTTTTTGGTCGAATCCAGCTAAATTACCTTTTGTAGAAGCTTCAAATTTAGTTGCCTATACAAAAGACGACATTAACGCTGCTGAAGAACGCTTAAATCGCTTTGCCGCATACTTAAGAATTGATTTTCCAGAAACAGAAGCAGCAAAAGGCATCATTGAATCGCCTATAACATCGATTCCTTCTATGAAAGAGTATCTTGAAACCGTTTATCACTCTTCTATTCCAGGTACTTTTTTATTAAAACGAGATGATTTACTTCCAATTGCAGGAACGATAAAAGCACGAGGTGCCATTTATGAAGTGTTGAAACACGCTGAAACATTAGCCATAGAACACGGATTACTAAAAAGCTACGATGATGATTACGCTCTTTTCGCAAGTGAGACTTTTAAAAAATTCTTTTCAACCTATAAAATTGCTGTAGGAACTACAGGAAATCTTGGTATCAGTGTCGGAACTGTCGGTGCTATGTTAGGCTTTGACGTAACAGTCCATATGTCTGTGGAAGCAAAACAATGGAAAAAAGATTTACTGCGTTTTCGTGGTGTGACAGTTATTGAACATGAATCTGACTTTACAAATGCCGTTAAAAAAGGTCGTCAACAATCCAATTTAGATCCCATGAGTTATTTCGTCGACGATGAACACTCGATTGAGTTATTTTTAGGCTATACCGTTGCAGCTAATCGTCTACAAAAACAATTGGCTCAAGAAAACATTCTAGTAGATAAAGATCATCCATTATTTGTTTATTTGCCTTGCGGGATTGGTGGCTCACCAGGTGGCATTTCTTTTGGATTGAAACAAATTTATGGCGATCATGTGCATTGTTTCTTTGCTGAACCGACCCATGTACCTTCAATGACAGTCGGTTTGATGACTCAAAAATTCGACCAAGTGTCTGTAAAAGATTTTGGTTTAGATGGATTAACCGTCGCTGATGGCCTAGCTGTCCCACGTACATCGAAATTAGTTGCTACTATCATGCAGCATTTTTTTAGTGGATCCTATACTATTGACGATATTGAAACAAAAAGATTATTGAGTGCACTTATTGATAAAGAAAAAATTTATCTAGAACCTGCAGCTTTGGCTGGAGTACCAGGTGCTTTAAGACTGTGTCAATCTGAAGAAGGTAAAAAATATTTAGAAAAACACGGTCTACTAAATAAAATGAATCAAAGTACACATATTGCTTGGGCAACAGGCGGCAGTATGGTTCCAAAAGTAGATATGGATCAATTTTACGAAGCTGGATTGAATGCTCATTTAACAGAAACCGTTCGTTAGAATTGTTTAGTTTCTCTGAATAATAAGGAATAAAAACCCTCCCGAATTAACATTCGAGAGGGTTTTTATTCTTCGTCAAATAGTATGGATACTTCAAAAAATTCTTATGGAATAGACCGATTTGCTTGTAAGAGCCCTATGATAGTTAGAAGATACCTTTATTCCCATTATCTACTACAAGTACAAGGTCATTAAGTAACGATTAAGCGAAAACGGATAACGCATGTGGCAATACGTTTATTTCTAAAGGGAAAGTTTGACCTTTATCGCCGTCAACGGTGCAACTTATTGACTTATCTTTATCTTCTAATAAACGAATTTTTGCTTTTTTGAAAGTACGATATTCCAGTTGATCATTGGTGTACTCTTTATCTTGAAACAATTCTGGTACTAAACTTAATTTTTCTTTAGTCGTTGTTTCTTTTAAAGTGACCATATGAATTAACCCATCATCGATGGCTGCTTCAGGAATAGCCGTGCCTACTCCACCAACAAAATTACTCATAGCAATCAAGAGCATACTGTAATCTGCGCTCCATTTTTCTCCTTCAATCTCTATTTCAAATGTGTAGGTATGTTCATCTCTTAAAGCCTGAATTCCTTTCATCACATAAGCAAACACGCCGAATTTAGTTTTCATATCCACATCTACTTCTTGAACAGATTCTGGTATTGGACCAACTGAAGTTGAACTAATGAAAAAGCGCTCATTAATTTTACCTACATCAATTTGTTTAATCGTTGCTTCTTGCAAAGCTTCGATAGCTTTTATAGGATTCATAGAAATCCCTAATGCTCTAGCAACATTATTAACCGTTCCGAGTGGAATGATTCCTAAAGCGATTTTAGACTCATGCAACAGTAGACCATTAACAGCTTCACTGACAGATCCATCTCCTCCCAATACAAAAACGGCTTTGTACTCATTAGAAGCAGCTTCTTCTGAAAATAAACGAGCATCCCCTGATTTCTTTGTTTTTTTAATGGTTAATTCAGTATAAGTAGTTCCAATCTGTTTTTTCAGCTGTTCAATATAGTCTTCTGATTTTTCTCCACCTGAAGAAGGATTGACAATGATCATAGCTTTAGTCATATTTTCAGCTCTCCCTTTTACCACTTTTTTAATCATCTGTGCCCTTAATTTTTATTTAGTAGTCCCTCTAATGACAAGTTCAGGAATGAATAATATTTCTCCTTGTGAGGCATTTTTTTGTTCAATTTTATTTAATACCATTTTAGCACAAGCTTCACCCATCTTGATAACAGGTTGCTTTACAGTTGTTAATTGTGGAAAAGCGATTTGATCAAGAAAAACGCCATCGTACCCAATGACCCCAAAATCAGATGGAATAGTGCCACCCATATTAACTATCCCTCTTTGTATGCCAATTGCTAAACGATCTGAGCTACAAATAAAAAGGGTATTAGGCTTGATAATTTTCCAGTTTTCTTCAATAAATTCCGCCGCATAACGTGATCGGTTCTCGAATCGATGAATCTCAGGTTCTCGTTTATTCTTTTGTAATGTTGTGATATAGCCACTTTCTCTTGAATATTCAAACGGCTCTTTTACATCAATTCCAATAAAAATGATGTTTTCATAGCCCGCATCAATTCCGTATTGTGTGGCTTTCGCAACACCTTCTTTATTATCTGAATCAACAAAATCATAACCGTGTCGATTTTCACCAAATAAAACGACTGGTTTTGTCGCACCACTGATCCAACCATAATCACTTTCGCGCATGCCACAAATAATGTACCCATCACACGATCCAATATCAAAACTATTCTTGGTCACCAACTGCAAAGAATAGTGACGACTGTCTAATTCTTGCGCAATACCCATCAATAAATTCATATAATAAGGTTCAGTCGTATCCATTTCTTCAAGAATAAATAATTTGATAATTTGCGTGCGATTATTAACTAATGCTTTCGCAGCAACATTTGGACGGTAACTTAATTCTTCCATCGCCCTAAATACCAGTTCTTTCAGCTCATCCGTAACTTGTTCGGGATGATTGATCACCCTTGAGACCGTCATTTTTGATACATTTGCTTTTTTTGCAACATCATTGAGTGTTGACATTAAATGTCCCCCTCCTCTTATTATGTATCTAATTCCTATTCTGTTCAAAACTTATACAGTAAAATCAATAGTATAGATAATCCATTTTTGTGTCAATATTCCTTCATTTCTTCCATCTATTTCAAATAAAAAAGCACCTTTTAAATAAGGTGTCTTTTTATTTGAATGTGTACTTAGCTAGTATTGCTTAGCATTTTCGGATTGCTCTTGTTTAACTTGGCATTCAGGGCAAATTCCATAAATTTCCAAACGATGTCGTCTTATTTTAAAACCGGTTAAGTTAGTTGTTACTTCTCCAATATCTTCTAATCCTGGATAATAGAGATCTTCAATTCGACCACAAACTTCACAAATTGCATGATAATGTTGTGCCGAAGTAAAATCAAATCGACTTGAAGCATCGCCATAGTTCATCTCATCTACAAAACCAACCTTAGTGAATAAACGCAAATTATTATAAACGGTTGCGACACTCATATTTGGAAATCGTTCAGCTAAAGCTTGATAAATTTCATCGGCTGTTGGATGATTATCATTTTCAATTAAATACTCTAAAATACCGTAACGTTGCGGCGTAATACGAATGTGTGCTCGCTTCAATTTATCAATTGACTGAGCTACTAAATGATTTGAAGTCATTTTGTTCCTCCTTTCAAAATCAGTTCATTACCCTTATTTCCATAAATTGATTCTATCTAATTATCATTTGATAGTGATTATTATCTTGTAATAAGTGTTTATTATTTAATAATAACTATTTTTGTCAAAATTTGCAAATAAATATACATCCTCTTACGGCATTGAAAGATTGCACTTATAAGATAAGAGCTTTACAATAGTAATGATTTTACTTTTTAAGGAGGCAATTTATTTATGTTAAACCATAGTCAAAGTGACCGCTTAGCTTTAGAAGCAAATAAAGTCATTGTAGGAGGAGTCAATAGTCCCAGTCGTTCATTTAAAGGAGTTGGTGGTGGAAATCCCGTTACCATGACTCGTGGTGATGGTGCTTATTTATACGATGTTGATGGAAATCGTTACATTGATTACTTAGCTGCTTACGGTCCAATTATAACTGGATTTAATCATCCACATATTGTAAAAGCAATTAAACAGGCTGCAGATACAGGTGTTTTATTTGGCACGCCATCCGAGCATGAAATCACATTTGCCAAGATGTTAACGGATGCTATTCCTTCAATGGATAAAGTACGTTTTACTAATTCAGGAACCGAAGCTGTAATGACGACCGTCCGTGTTGCACGAGCGTATACAGAACGTGAACTGATTGTAAAATTTACTGGTCAATACCATGGTCACTTTGACCTTGTATTAGTTGAAGCAGGAAGTGGCCCAGCTACTTTAGGAACCACTGATTCTGGTGGTATCACAAAAGGGACGTCTAAAGAAGTGATTACTGTACCGTACAATGATGTAGAATCCTATCGAGCAGTAATGAATAAATGGGGCGATCAAGTAGCAGCTGTTTTGGTTGAACCAATTGTCGGAAACTTCGGAATGGTTGCACCAAAACCAGGCTTTTTGGAAGCAGTCAATGAAATCACACATGAACATGGTGCTTTAGTCATCTATGATGAAGTCATTACAAATTTCCGATTCCAGTATGGTGCGGCTCAAGATATGTTAGGTGTAATTCCTGATTTAACAGCTTTTGGAAAATCAATTGGTGGAGGATTACCTATTGGAGCATATGGTGGACCCACACGAATTATGGATACTGTAGCTCCTCTTGGACCCGCTTATCAAGCCGGCACAATGGCTGGAAATCCTCTTTCTATGCAAGCTGGAATTGCCTGTTTAGAAGTTTTACAAGAACCAGGTATTTATGAAAGGATGGCAGATTTTGCTGTTCAGTTAAAAGAAGCTTTATTGGAAGCAGGAGAAAAATACGGTATTCCTACTGTCGTTAACCAAATTGGCGGATCACTGACTGTTTACTTTTCAACTCATCCAATTGAAGATTATGCCGATGCAGAAAATACAGACACTGTACGTTTCGGAAAATTCTTTAAAGCAATGTTAGATGAAGGCATCAATCTAGCTCCAAGTAAATATGAAGCTTGGTTTTTGACTATCATGCACACTCAAGCAGATATTGATGAAACCAAACTAGCGATTGATAAAGCTTTTTCTAATTTAATTTAAAAATTAAAGTCATTTCTAATCTTATTATTTCAATTTTCAAACTATTTACTAAAATTCTTTGCTTAATCACTCTAAGTAGCTTATCATACAACTATACAAACAATAAAACGGAGTGATTTTATTTTATGAAAATAGGAGCACGAACGCTCAAAACAGGAATAGCTGTGGCTCTTTCCTTGGCCATACCAGCATTTTTAAATTTTCCATCTGGCAGTGTTTTAGCCGCAATCTCTGCTATCTTCGCCTTACAACCTTCAGTTAAACGATCAATCAATACGCTTAAAGATCGTATTATTGCTAACTTAATAGGTGCGTTAGTTGCTATTTTTATTACGTTATCTATCGGAAATCATTTTATCGTAGTTGGTCTGGCAGCTTGTCTTTTGATTGCCATTTTAAACCAGTTGAATCTTAGTAATGTGATTGGTTTGGCAACAGTAACGTTGATTGTTATTATGCAGACAAGTGAAGATAACTTTATTCTTTATGCTTCAATTCGAGTTGCAGCTACCATTATGGGTGTCTTTATTGCTTTCTTAGTAAATACTATTTTATTCCCACCAAAATATGAAGAAAAGTTGTATCATGTTACAGATTATTCCACAACTGAAATCATGAAATTTTTACGTGCAAGTGTGCGAAAAAACAGCCAGTATCCTGTTTTGAAAAAAGATTTAAAATGGATCAAATCCGAACTAAACCGTATGGACATTTATTTATCATTATTCAAAGATGAAGGAATGGTCACTAGAAAAAAAGACCGTTTTCAAAAAATGCGTAAAGTAGTGGTGTATAGACAGATCATTGCTACTACAAAAGAAGCCTATAATCTATCTTGTACCTTTCATAAATATGAAAATTCCTTTAATCACTTTCCAAAAGACTTGAGAATCTTAATACGTGAGCGTCTTGAGACGTTACTAACCGCTCATGAACAAATATTATTAAAATTTAATGGACGTGTGTCGCCAGACAGTGTAAATTTTATTGCTTATAAAGCACCACTTAGAAAAGAATTTATGCAATCTTTCTTCGATGAAGCAAGTTTAGAAGAATACATGCATGATGACTACGGTCAAAGTAATGCCGTAATTCATATTATGTCTAGTATTTTAAAATACGAAGAATACCTTGAACATTTAAATACTCTAGTCAGCAGTTACAAAAGAAATGACTGGAACCCTGATACAGAAATCTCAAATATTGAGCACATCGAACAATAAAGAGGACATTAAAAAAACAGTTGAGCAAAATTTGCTCAACTGTTTTTTAGTTTTATTTTTTATAAAAGTGCTACTAATTCTTTATTCTCGCTTAAATACCGCTAGTAGTGTCTACTTTTTTATTAAGAGCTTCTTCAAATAAAGTGCTGTAAATAGCTGTTCCTTCATCATTCAATGATTTGCCATTTTCAGTTAACGTATTTTCCAACTTTTTGCTGTCCATTTCAAGTTTATCTAGGTAACTGTCATGAAGATTGAAACCAATCCACTTGTTCTCTTCAACCGTTGCAACCATTTCTTTTAAATAAGAAGTGTAATCAAGTGTTCTTGAATTATTATTTCCTTTTTCGCTGCTACTAGGATTAGGTGCTACAAAAACAATTAATGCTTCAGGCAAAACATTTTTAATTGCATCGTAATTCATCGTTAAATAATCGCTTGAATCAGCTAAACCAATATCTAGTTTTTGATCAGCATAAGGCGTTAATTGAAAAAAAACCACATCTGGATTTGTTGCTGCTAACTCTTTACCTTTAATTTCACTTATCAATTGATAAGAATTATAATCCGGGTAGGCCAAACGATTAGACTTAATTTTACTGCCAGTTTGTTCATTTATGTACTTTTCTGTTACAGAGATCCACGGCTCTTCTTGGGCTAAATCCCCATAAAAACTAATAGCGACTTCTTCTTTTAACAAACTGAGATAGTTTAAATAATCTAGCACTGAAAGCTCTTTACGACTTTCTTCATAACTAGCAATTTGTTGAGAGGTATCCACTTGAGTTGCTACCTCATCTTTTTGATCTGTTTTTTCCGCTATTGTCACTAACTCTTGTTGCTGTTTTTTTGAGTAATTCATACCAAAAAAGACAACTGCAACAGCTAAAACTACTAGAAGAAAAACAGCAAATCCGCTTTTTTTAGACAACTTGCTCACTCCTTAAGATATCCTATGATTTTTTTGAATAATTTCATTTGTTATTCAATCCTTAATTATTTTACCATACATTCGCTAGAACTCACTACCCTTTTCTTTAAAAGGTTCTTCGTCAAATAGTGTGATCCTTCAGAAATAGTCGTTCATCAACACTAGAAAGGAGGGTTCCCTGTAAAACAGTAAAAAGACTCCAATAAATTGGAACCTTTTTACTGTTTTAGTATTTTTCTATCTTTTGTGGAGAATTAACTTTCATCTTATCCAGTAGAAGGTCATTACTTATGTGATAACTGCTGATAGCGTTTATACCATACGTCAACATAATCTTGTGAAAAAGGGCCTTTTTCTTCATTGATCCAGTCCACTAAAATTTTCACGTTTTCTTTTAAAATATGGTCAATATCATCAGGATAATTCCACTTTTTGCTATGATCTTCATACTCATCTACATCCAATAAGCGTTTTTCGCCATCTGGAAAGACTTTGATATCTAAATCATAATCAATATACTTCAACCCTTCATCATCTAATGCATAAGGCGAAGCAAGATTACAATAGTAAGAAACACCATTATCTCTTATCATTGCAATGATATTGAACCAATAATGCTTATGAAAGTAAACAATCGCTGGTTCTCGAGTTAACCATCTGCGACCATCCGATTCCGTTACAAGAGTGTGATCATTCACTCCTATTAACGATTGATCACTTGTCTTAAGTACCATTGTATCTCTCCAAGTGCGATGCAAACTGCCATCATGTTTATAGCTTTGGATTGTGATGTATTCTCCTTCTTTTGGAATATGCATCCCTAACCCAACTTTCTTTTTCTCACATAGGTATCGCAAGAAATTAGTAAATAATAAACCAGAGAGTGATTGAACACTCGACTCGTATTTATTATATCACAACTCTTAATCTTTATAGTATAAAACCAAATAAATAATGAAATAAAAATGAGAAAACTACAATCTACCATCTATTTTTCAAAAAAAAAACAAACAAACACCCCTTCTTTTCAGTATGTTCTGAAAAAAGAGCTGTTTGATTTTTAAACTTATTATTTTATTTTTTAAATTTAGATAAGTAACTTTGCCACATTTTTGTTTGAGGCCCCGGGAACACATATTGATCAAAGTCATCAGGTTGTACCCAATAACAGTTTTCAGGGATGACCATTGAATCTTCCACTATTAATTGTCCATAATAAACAGCGATGAACCATTTTAAATGACTAAAAATATGCTGAACTTCATCAAATGGAACTTCCATTAAAGTAGGTTTAATCCCGTAGTTGCTTTCTAATTCGGTTGTGATTTTTTTTATGACTTTTTCAGTAAGGTCTTCATCCTCTAAATGAATCAATGTTCCTTTTTCAATACCCGTTTCTGGAATCACTAATTCTTCTTCAATTAACGGAAAAGTCCACATATTTGCCAGCAAGCCATTTACAGGACGCTTTTCTAACAAAAAGGCACCTGTAGCATTTTTAATAATCGTTCCTACATAGTAAACGGGTTTAGCTTTTTTCTTTTTACTTTTCACGGGATACTTATCCCATGTGCCGTTTTGATACGATTGATTAAATTCTTTAATGGGGCTCAACTCTGGATGGTAATTTTTAGGTGTGCAGATGCTTGAACCTAAATCCATAAAAGCTTGATTAAAATCTCCTGGTTTATAGGGATCTATTAGTTCTCGCATAATAGCTTCAAAAATTTTGCGATTACCTGGTTTAGCAATATCGGCATCAATTTCAAACAATCGACTCAACACGCGCATCACATTTCCGTCAACTGCTGGTTCTGGTAATCCAAATGCCATACTAGCAATCGCTCCAGTTGTATAAGGACCAATCCCTTTTAGTTTGGTGATTTCTTTAGGATCACTGGGCATTTCGCCATCATACGTTTCCATGATTTGTTGGGCAGCTGTTTGCAAATTCCGAACTCGTGAATAGTATCCAAGCCCTTCCCAAGCTTTTAGCAAGGTATCTTCATCTGCATGTGCTAAAGCTTCAATCGTTGGGAAAGTTTTCATGAAATTCAAATAGTACGGTATAACCGTATCCACTCTTGTCTGTTGCAACATGATTTCTGAAACCCATATACGATAAGGATCATTGTTTTTCCGCCAAGGTAAATCTCTTTTTTCTAAATCGTACCAGCTAAGAAGCGTTTCTCTGAATCGTTCAATTTTTTCTTGTGGCCACATCGGTATATCAAAAATCAGTTTTTGTTTTTTTTCAACTAAATTGATTTCAGTTTGTGTCATTAATCTTCGTCTTCCATTTCTTTTTCATTAATATATTGTGTAATCAAATCACCAGCAAACCCTTTTTGGAACAAACCACTTTTAACTTTTTGACTTTTTTTAGCTCCAGTTAATTTAGTTTGTTTGCGCCAAATTTTGTCTCCTTGTGTTTTTAAAGCTTCATATTCATCGTCATCTTCTTTTACTGAATCTATCTGTTCCAAAACTTGAGTAATTACATCAGATTGAAATCCTTTTTGCATCAAATTTTGACGAATTTTATTACTCGTTTCTCTCGAAGAATGTTGCGAAGAACGACGCATAACTTTTTCTGCTAATGCAACACCATTTTCTACCATTTGATCAAACGGGTACTGCTCCATTGCTTCTTCAATGGTCTCTTCATTAACTCCACGTTTTTTCAATTCTCTTTTTATCACGTAAGGCCCCTTTCCGCTAACATTTGCAGCGGTTCTTGTATAACTTTCAGCATACATCAAATCATTTAAGTAGCCTTGTTCTTTTAATTGTTCAATCACCTGATCAGCTGTCTCACCCGTAAACTCATGGGCAATTAAATCATCTTTAATCTCTTTTATTGAGCGCAAAGAATAGTTCAAATAAACTAATGCTCTCGTATATGCTTTACGGTAGCCATCTTCGATTTCTAGTTGCTGACGGAAGCTCTTTGAAATTTCCATACCCTTATGCAAAATATGTTTAATTAAAATAGCTTCATCAACAGGAAAAGCATATTCTTCATCTAAATAAATATTGTAACGCCCTTTTCTTTTTTGCGCTTCAATTTTTGTGATTTTAGGCAATGCTGATGGTGAAGTATTTTGTTTTTCACTATCTAATTTATATATCATAGCCTCACACTCCTACTTCAGTTCTACTATTATAGCATAAACCATTAACAAACACATGTTCGAAAGTTTAAATTTAATCATTTGCAAAGAAAACGACACTGACCTAAGTCAGAGTCGTTTTGACTACTATTTATTTATTTATTTGGAAAATCTCTTTTTGGATCATTTCTTGGCTGACCAGATAAGGTGCTGCCGTCAAAATGAGGCAGATCTAACTCTTCTTGGTTTTGTGAACTAAGTCCAGAAGGTTCATCATTTGGTACTGAACCTGTTGGTGGCGTTCCCTGTAATGGATTGTCATTAGGATTGTATTCTTGATGATTTAATGAGTCAACTGATGGAGTTACCACGTCTCTAGTATCATCTCTTCGATCTTGCTCTTTGCTAAAAGGACCATTCGATAAATCATCCTCTTGATTGTCTTGCAATCTAGGATTCTCTTCATTCCAAATTGAATCAATCATTAAATCATCTTCTTCAATCGTTTCAGGAACAGTCGTTTCTGTTAAACCGGGTTGTACTGTTGTATTATCAGCTGGACCTTTTTCAGCTGTAAAATTAGTTTCTAATGGTACTTCTGCATTATTCAAACGATCATCGCCATCATTTGCTAAAATATCATCATCTGTTGGTTGAGAAGCATTTCTTACTACACGCACTCCTTCACCAGCTTGTCCCACGATAAGATTTGATGATTCTGTTGATTCCTGAGTCTCTTGATTGCTTGGATTTAATCCGGTAGTTTCATCTGAAAGGACGATATATTCTCCTGCTTTTAAGGAATCAGCATAGTGAGCTGCAGTCGCCGAATCAACGCCAAATTTTTCTAATTGAGCATTATCGTCTGCATCTGTATCAGTAAACAGATCTTTTAGTTTGTCCCAAGTAGATTTTTCATCCTCTTGTTCAGTTAAAACTTTACTAACTTCTACACCTGATTGTTCTTTAATTGCTGAAGAATCTTGTTTAGTTGTCACAATTTTTATGCTGTCTCTAGAATGACCTTCCGCTAATAATTGTTCTACACATGCTGATGTTTCTTGTACATTTGAAAATGAACCAACAACTACTTTACTCATACTTAACACTCCCTTTTAAGATTATCGACTTTACTTAACGATTTGTTCCTTCTTTTCTTTATAAACTCACCTTAACAAATGAAGAATAAGTTATCAAAATAGACGACTTGAATTGAACGTTAAAGCTCATTTAGTTGCACTTTAATAAAAGTTAAGAATCACTCATCAACCATTTATGACGACTCCGCCATTAACGTGTAAAACTTGACCAGAAACATAACTAGAATCGGTACTTGCTAAATAGACATAGGTTGGTGCCAACTCAAAAGCTTGCCCAGCACGATCAATTGCTCCACCTTTTCCCCAGTCTTTCAATTGTTCTTCAGTAAAAGTAGCAGGAATCAATGGAGTCCATATTGGACCTGGCGCTACACCGTTAACACGGATTTCCTTCTCAATCACTTCGTCATTTTGAGAAAGCGATCTAGTAAAGGAAGTAATGGCCCCTTTAGTAGCCGAATAATCTAGCAAATGTTCACTGCCGCGGTAAGCAGTAATTGACGTTGTGTTGATAATTGACGCTCCTTTTGACAAATGAGGCATTGCAGCTTTCACAAAGTAAAATTGACTAAAGATATTGGTTCTAAATGTACGCTCTAATTGTTCTGCCGTGATATCACCAATTTTTTCTTGAACATGTTGCTCACCAGCATTATTGACCAGAATATCTAAATGACCCCATTCTTTCATAACTTTAGCAGTAACTTCTTGGGCATATGATTCTTGACCTACATCACCTTTGAATATTAAAGCTTTGCGCCCGATCTTTTCAATTCGATTTTTCGTGTAGTTCGCATCGTCATCAGATTCCAAATAGCCGATAGCTACATCTGCTCCTTCTTTTGCAAAAGCAATCGCTACCGCTTGACCAATACCACTGTCTCCACCCGTAATAATAGCGGTTTTCCCTTCCAGTTTTCCAGCAGCCTTATAATTAGGATCTTCTGTTTGCGGTTCAGGGTTAACATTTTTACTTTCGTCATCTATCAAATAATTAGCTTTAGGTTTTTGTGTTTCTTTTTCATTAATTGTCATTGTTATTCCCTCCTCGGTTTCTTTTCACAACTAGCATATCAACTTCAGAAAACGAATTCAAATAAGAGGACTTCTTTGACTAAAATAATTTTCTAGCGATTTGGCTAATTTTTTTTGTTCAGGTAACTCGCTATAAATTACCTCTACGACAGTTCTGATACGCATAAAAAAAGGGCGATAAAAAACTCACCCTTTTTGCTTAACTATTTAGTTCGTTTTATCATCTTTTTTTATCGATTTCCCACCAGCATTTTCAAATTCATCGCTATAATAAGCATCACTTTCTGGTTGTTTAACCTGTTGGTCTGGTTTTGCTTCTTCCAATTTTCCAGCTCCGTTTACATGAACAGAATTAGCAGCAGAATCACCTCCATCTACTACACCTTTACTAATATTACTAGGATAAACATGGTCTTCATTTTCAGCCACTACAGTAGACTCGTCTCCAGTTAACTGGGGAACTTTGTCAAATGAAGAATCTTTTACATCTTTCGTTTCTGCGATTGGACTGCTTGATTCCTCTTTAGTAAAAGATGATACTTGTTTGTCAGGAGCTGTAACCGGATTGCCAGCAATATCTTCTCTGGAAGATTGAGCTTTAGTCGGATCAAATTGTTCTCCATCACCAGGAGTTGCTTCCATTTCTTCTTTTGTAGATGTTTCAGAAGGAGTAGAGGCTACATTTCCATTATTACTAGTGTCTGTTACATTCAATACTGCTTCATTTACTTGTGATAAATGATTTAAATTAGACGGTCCCGCGCTATTGACCAGTATCACGATTTCGTCATTTTCTAAAGCTTCTGTAAAATGGTCACCAGAACCTTCTTCAACACCATAATCTTCTAAAGGATTAGACGGCTCATCAGAATTGTATCGGCCAAAACTAAAAGATTGTTTTAACTTTTCCCATAACGATAACCCTTCACCCGGATTTACTGCATCCACTTCAACCAAGGTTAGATCTTCTAACTGACTTTCTGTCTTTTCATTTGTTACGATAATGATTTCATCAGCCAAATAGCCTTCGTTGATTAATCGTTCTACTGCACTGACTGTTTCTTCTTTTGACATATATGTTCCTTCAACTCTTCTATCCATTAAAAATCACGCTCCATTTCATATTAGTAATACTGAAATCTTTACTATAATGATGCACTGTTTTCATTTATAAAAGCTGTTTCAGACATCCTTAATTTATCTTTATGATAGCAAAATTCCACATTACTAGCAAAGAAGAAGCCTTTGTTTGTAGTATAAACTGTAACTAATTTAGTTAAGCATAAAAAAAGCCAGTAGGATTCTACCGACTTTTTATCTCTATAGCCTAACTGGTGGTTTACTCATTTTCATAAGAATCGCTTCTATTCGTTTTATTGACTTCATTTTGCTTTTTAGAACCTATTGTAATAATGATTTCGTCTTTTTGTTCTTCCAGATAGACCTTGTTTTTAATAAATTCAGCAGCTCTAAGAACAACTTTTTGACTGTAAAAATCAACTGCAAATGCTATAAGCTTAGCTGCTTCTAAATGGTGATTATTCATGTAATGAGTCAGTGCATAATTGTATTGCAGTGTATCTCCTTTTATCAAGTCATTTTTTATTAGATCTAATATTTGCAGATACCGATAATTTTTATTGGTTACTATTGTTGGAGGACTCATCAGCTTAAAGTTTACATCAGTTGTTTCAATGTTTCCCTTCCTTTTTTCATTTGTTGCAACAATGATTTCGCTTGGATTATTGCTGATTAATCCAAGCTTATACAAGTAAGTTTCCCCCGTCAAATATCCAAAGACGTTTCCTCTTTTATCTTTTATATACGTTCTTTCAATCAACTCAGTACTATCAATACCCGATTCATCTGCTTGCTCTATTTCATCCCTGTAATAGACACCCGTTCCAAAACGCTTTAAACACTTATCTTCTTTCATTATTCTCATTAATATTACATTCACATTTTTTCGTACTTGATGACTCTCTTTATCCTCGTCAGTATATTTCTCTATGTAATGCATAATATCAGAAATAAAAATTGGACTACCTATTTTTTGACTCAAAATATATGTTTGGACAAGCTTTGTTAAATTCATAAAGACCTCCTTATTTAGTTGTTCAATCGAAAAAACAGACTTTTCATTCTATAAAATTAAGCGGTAATCTGCAAGAAAAGCAGTCATTAGTCGTTTGCTTCATTCATAAATGTAAGTAATATATCATTTAGATTAGGATGGTCATCTCCTAAAAGAACTGTTAAAGACTGCTTTCTTATGGCTATTTTAAGTTCATTGCACATGTTCTGAATAAAAAACACGTATCGTTCTAAGGTTAAATGATCTATCTGATTAGGAATTAAGATTCCTTTGAAATGGGACTCTTCAAGATGATTTCTATATTGGACAGTTTGCAGATTATAGTGAGTGAGCAACATTTCTTTTGCAAATAGCTGCTGACAGAAACTTAGCACCGCTCCTTTTTCTACTTGTTTCAAAAAACGCCTTTGTTCAGTCACTACACTATTTATTGACTGGTTTTTAAAGTGTAAACGAACCTTGTTTGATTGCTCAATCAACTCATACTGACTAACATGATGGAGAGCAAACCAACTACTAGTCCCTTTCAGTGAACTTTTTTCAGGTATAAAAACTAATTCACCTAGAACATAAGGAATTTTGTAATAAAAACCTAACAGTTGACTTGACGACCGTATTTTTTCATAGGGAATTCCTTTATGATCTATGAAACGCTTCATTAAGTCTTTTGACGTTTCTTTCGTTTTAAGCGGATATAAATTGGACTGAAAAACGATCGTATTGAACGGCGTTGAAGAATGGTGACTAATATCCATCACATAAAAGGTCTGGTAATTGAGTAAAATCTGATTTTGTTCGATACTTCTTTTCAACCACTCGTCTATTGTATAGGTTGTGGAACTTATTTTATCAGCTGTGCTTGTCACACTTGTATGAATGTATTCTTCTTCATCATAACACTCTTCTTGCAAATGATTCTCTTTTTGATAGTTTAATTCTTCTAAAAAAATACATAATATACTTTCTAATTCACAATCCAATTTCATTTTGTTGAAAAGGGGTTTATTTTGACTAAAAGAATCTTTCAATCTGGTATCCTCATTTCCCTCAACCTATTACATATATATAACAATTGTAATCGTTATCAAGTGAAATAGCACGAAAAATTTAATTTATCTGTAGGAATTTTATAAGCTTGTGTTTTATTTCGCATTCTTCGACACAATAGGTAACACTATTTTTATTCTAGCCGTTATTAGAAGTGTAAGATGTCATGACAAATAGCTTACACAGCAACTTATCTCAAGAGGAGGAAGCAATTATGCAAAAAGAATGGACAAAAGGAGCAATCGAAGTACATTTTGAGGATGCAGCAAATGAGAAAGTATTATCACGCAGCTATTCAAACACAATCAAAAATGTCACACCGGAACAAGTTGAAGGGTTTACTGCTGCTTTAGAAGCTTTGACTAGTTTCCCATATTTAGAAACCGTCATGGTTGAAGAATATACGTATACCCGCTAAACGGTAACAAACTTTATATTCAATTAGTTTACCCACAAAAGGAGGAAGTAAGACATGGCAAAATCACTTGAATTAAGATTTGGGACAAGCTTAGGAAAAACTAAAGCAATGAGCGTAAAAGATCCTATTCTCAACCTAACAAAAGAACAGGCCCTACAAGCAATGAACTCTATTATCTCATTAAATATGTTTCAAATTGAAGGTACAAACCCTTATGCTACTACGGTTGGAGCACGCTACGTTGAACGGGTCGTAAATGATATTTTCGAAGTAGAATAAAACGTGTCAAAAATCGGTTAGACTAACTATTCAGATATGCAAGTGAGATGAGACCTTTTGTCTCATCTCACTTTTTTTTCAAAGGAGGAATTCAAATGACGTATACGATCGAACAACAACTTTTACCCATCACTCAAAAAAAGCTAATCAGCAGCAGCTTGATTATTGCTCATGAATCAGGGAATGCCAAAAATAGTGGTCCATTAGCTTTAGAAAATGAGATTGCTTTTATGAAACAACAGGCTCAGTCTAACGGTGCTTTCACGAGTCATTGGGTTGGCGGCGGTGGCAGAATCATTCAAATTGCTGAAACAGGGAAAGTACAGTTTGGTGCGGGAAAATATGCAAATCCTCATGCCTATGCACAAGTAGAACTGGCTCGAACATCAAATTCGGACTGGTTTAAAAAAGATTATCAAGCTTATATATGGCTCTTGCGAAACCTTGCAACTGAATCAAGTATCCCAATAACTTTAGATTCTGGTACTACTATTGCTTCTAAAGGTATTAAAACGCATCATTGGGTCTCTAGCAATTTAGGCGGAACAACTCATAAAGATCCCGCTGCCTACCTTTTACAGCACTCTATTACGCTTGAACAATTTGCTAAAGATTTGACTACGACTAGTCAAACTGTTCTTATACCTATTCTTTCACCATCTAAACCAAATCATTTATATCATCTTGTTTTAAAAAAGGATTCTTTATGGAGCATTGCTAAAAAATACCATACAACGCTTACCTGGCTGAAAAAAATAAACAACATATCTTCTGAAACCCTATCGATTGGTCAAACGTTACTTATATCCATTGACCAACAACCATCCCTTACCTTCTCACAAACTGAGGCAATCAAAATGGTTCAAAAAATGTTGGGCATTAAACAAGACGGCTTATTTGGATCACTAACAAAGCAAGGCTTAATAAAATTGATCCAAAAAACGGTTGGTTCTGCTATAGACGGCTATTGGGGACCTAAAACTGCTGCAAACATGAGAACCTTAAAAAGTGGTTCAACCGGTTGGGATGTTTACGCAATCCAAGCCTTCTTATTAGGCAATAACTTTCAAATTGTTGGGATGCCAGATAACACTTTTGGGCCAAACACAGTACGTGCAGTAAAAGAATTCCAAATCGTTTCTGGCCTTCAATCTGACGGGATTGTTGGCCCAAAAACGTGTCAAAAATTAGTTGTCTAACGTAGTTTATTTCGCCTATGTTTCAAAATTCACCGAACGAATACCCCAAAATATGGTATACTAGAACTCGCAAAAGAATGTAGAAGAAGACATCGGTCTTTGATAGGAGTGTGGCCGTTATATGAGGGGAGAAAATAAAGCTGTGATTGTTTTAGCTGGTATGATTGGTGCTGGTAAGAGCACCTACACAAAATTTATTTCAGAAGCATTAGGAAGTGAAGCTTTCTATGAAAGTGTGGATGATAATCGTATTTTAGAAAAATTTTATGAAAATCCTGAGCGCTGGGCTTTTTCATTGCAAATTTATTTTTTAAATACGCGTTTTAGAAGCATCAAAG
Source organism: Carnobacterium sp. AT7 (assembly GCF_000171855.1). Lineage (NCBI taxonomy): Bacteria > Bacillati > Bacillota > Bacilli > Lactobacillales > Carnobacteriaceae > Carnobacterium > Carnobacterium sp. AT7. The sequence goes on from NZ_ABHH01000032.1 coordinate 25,721, forward strand.
AGGCTTTTAAGCACGAAAACAATGTATTAGATCGCTCTATTTATGAAGATGCTTTATTTACTCGTATTAATTACGAAGAAGGCAATATGAGTGATGCTGAGATGGATACTTACTTGGATTTATTAGACAACATGATGGAAGAACTTGATAACATGCCTAAAAAATCTCCAGATCTTTTAATTTACTTACGCGGATCTTTAGATACTGTTTTGAGCAGAATTGAAAAACGTGGTCGTACCTTTGAACAAGTTGAAGGAAATGATGGTTTATTAGACTATTATACTCATCTTCACAGTCAATATGATGATTGGTTTAGCGATTACGATAAAAGTGCCACTCTAGTCATCGATATCAATCAGTATGACTTAGAAAAAGTAACAGATGCTGAAAAAGTACTCTCTATGGTAAACGAAAAATTAGCAACCGTAAGAAACGAAGCCCGTGTTGGGTAGAAAAAA
>NZ_ABHH01000031.1:0-26583 GCF_000171855.1 Carnobacterium sp. AT7
ACCTTTTTTATTCGATCAAACGTTTTTTTGTCAGCACACGCAATAGTATGCAAATGAACGCCATCAGTTAATTCTGACAATAAGTTGGCTTGTTTACTTTCTATCGTATCCATAAAGCGATCCGCATCGTAACGCGAAGAAATCGTTAAACGCCCTTTTAACTCTCCGTATATAGGATGTTCTACGATAACATCTACTACTTCTCCTCCATTGTCCACTACTGCATACAATTCAGCTTTTGTTTCGGATGCACTATGGTCACTGGCTAATTGACCGACAAATTTATTGGTCATTGATGCAGATTCCAATACATATCCTTTGGGAGTAGCTATGACATCAATACCACTCGCTCTTAATAAAGCCACATCGCCTACAATAATTTGACGACTCACACTTAGCCGTTCTGCTAACTTTCTGGCACTCACCGGTCTATTCTCCTGTGATAAAATCGAAACAATGCTGTCTCTTCTTTTAGTTGCTTCCATCAAAAATCAGTCCTTTTCAATTAATGCACTCTTTTATTCTTAATTATACCTTAATTCTCTTCGATTAAAGCGTTTAAATAAAACTTATCGTCCGTAAGAATTTCTCAAAAATATGCTATACTATAAAAAACGTTTTAATAAGGAGATCAAATGAAAAAATTGACATTTATTTTTCTTATACTCATGAGTTTAACTATCGTCTTTTGCCTCTATGGCTACTATGAAAATCGTTCATTAGACATTGATCATCAAACTATTGCTTTGGAAGACTTGCCACCAAAGTTAGAGCATCTAAAAATCGTTCATTTATCGGATACTCATTTTGAAAGAAATCGTATTTCAATTGACACGTTACTTTCAGAAATCGAACAAGTCAAACCTGATCTTATTCTTTTGACGGGTGATTTAATCGATCGTACGGCGGACTTGAGCAATGTGCCTCTTGAAGAATTTGGTCGCTCTTTAATGAGTATTGCTCCAACATATGCCGTATCCGGTAATCATGAAACAAGCAGCGGACAATTAGGCGCATGGGAAAGTGAAATAAGTCATAGTGGAGTTACACTATTAAACAATAGACAACTTACCTTAACCGTTAATGATGCTCAACTCGCACTAGTGGGTGTCAGAGATGAATCTTTTCCAAATGAAGTGCCTCTGTCAGATCCCATAAGCGATGATACACCAGTCTTGCTGCTCGCTCATCACCCGGAATACTTCGAGCAGTATCTCACTTCTAATCCAATGATCCAGCCGGATATCACGTTTAGTGGCCATGCACACGGCGGACAAATAAGACTGCCACTTATCGGTCCCTTATACTCTCCTGGCCAAGGATTTTTCCCTAAATACACCACAGGCATTTACACTAGCGAAAAAGATCCCACAAAGCAGCTAGCGGTAAGCCGAGGCATCGGGAACAGCATATTCCCTTTTAGGATTAACAGTAAACCTCATCTATTAATTATCACACTTGAACGTAAAAACTAGGAAAAAGCCACTAGTGTAAGGAAAATAATCCTACTAGTGGCTTTTTTCATCTGTTTTATTGACTAAATTGTGCCTCATACAATTTTTTATACGGTCCGTCATTTGCTAGCAATTTCTCGTGACTGCCTTGTTCAGCGATTCCCTCTTCCGTTACCACAACAATACGCGTCGCATGTTTAATGGTTGCTAATCGATGGGCAATGATTAACGTTGTCCGACCTTCAGCTAACGAATTGAGCGATTCTTGAATTACTTGTTCTGTTTCAGTATCTAAAGCTGAAGTCGCTTCATCTAAAATCAGAATGGGCGGATTTTTCAAGAACATACGCGCAATAGACAAGCGTTGTTTTTGTCCACCAGACAACTTAACGCCTCTTTCACCAATAATGGTGTTTAAACCTTCTGGCATATCGTTAACAACTTTCTCTAAATGAGCCAACCGCACGGCTTCTTGTATTTCATCCTCACTTGCATCCAATTTTCCGTAAGCAACATTTTCTTTGATACTTCCCGGGAAAAGATAAACATCTTGTTGAACTACACCAACTTGCTCTCGTAATGACTGCATAGTCATATCTTGAATATTGATTCCATCAATGGTTACTTCACCTGCATTAACTTCATAGAATCGAGGCAGTAAGTTACAGATTGTCGTTTTACCTGCACCACTCGGTCCAACAAAAGCCACGGTTTCGCCCGTTCGAATGGATAGATCAATGCCATCCAAAACTTTTTTTAATGAATCATACCAAAAAGAAACATTCTTATAGTCAATATTTCCTTCTAAACGTTCTACTTCAATTGCATTTTCCTTATCTTGAATAGCAGGCTCTTTGTCAAGTTCTTCTGTTAAACGCTTGAATCCTGCAATTCCTTTAGGGTAACTTTCAATCATCGTATTTACTTTTTCGATTGGTCGAACAAAAATATTAGACAATAAGATAAAACCTACAAAATCGCCGTAACTAATTTCGCCTTGAATCGTATAATAAGCACCAAAAAATAACGCAAATAAATTAATCAAACGGATCAACAAATAATTATACGAAGAGCTTATTGCCATCATTTTATAGAAAAGGATTTTTGATTTTCGATAAGCTTGGTTTAAAACTTCAAATTTCCCGGCTTCATGTTCTTCATTAGCGAAAGCTTGAACAACGCGTATTCCACTGACGGAAGCTTCGATGCCCGCACTAAATTCGCCTAAATCATTAAAAATTTTTGTATTGATTTTAGTCATTCGTTTATTAAAAAATACTAATGCAATCGTGATAAAAGGAATCATCACAAACGTTGCTAAAGCAAGCTGAACATGAACATTCAACATCAATAAAAAAGCTCCACCTAACGTAATGAACGTGATAAACACATCTTCTGGACCATGGTGAGCAACTTCTGATATTTCAAATAAGTCGTTCGTCAGGCGCGTCATTAATTTGCCCGTTTTTTGATTGTCGTAATAACTAAACGGTTGCTCTTGCAAATGCCCATACAATTCACGGCGCATATCTGTTTCAATATTCACTCCCAGTTTGTGTCCAAAATAAACGACAACATACTGCAAAGAAGTGTTCACGATGTACAAAAATAGTAAGGATAACGAAACCGTTACAATCAATGTCCAATTTTCCGAAGGCAATAAATCATCGATTACTCGATTAACCACAACCGGGAAAGACAACTCTAAAATGGCTGCTAGTATCGCACATCCAAAATCCAGTATAAATAATTTTTTATACGGCTTATAATAACTAAAAAAACGTTTTAACATATTGTCCTCCAAACGAGTTTATTTATTTTCCAACCAAAACACTAAGTCTATTTTTGATTTTGAGCAAACTCCATTAAAATCACCACATGATTGAATTGTTCATCTTTTGCTGCATAAACAAAGGTGACCGGGGTGCGCTTTAATTGTTCAAAAACTTGTTTAACAAAACTTTTTGTATCAGGATTTGATTCTAATTCAGCCAAATAAACTTTTTTAAACCACTCAAACTTTTGTGGTTGATGATTAAACTCTTTACGAATGGCCGTCGTTGGCGTAATCTCTTTTACCCAGTCATCGATACTGGCGTTTTCTTTTGACACTCCTCTGGGCCACATTCGATCTACTAAAATACGGTAACCATCTTCTTTTTCAGCTTTCTCATAGACTCTTTTCATATTTAGTCGATAACTAGACATTTCTAATCCCCCTATTAACAGGCTAAAAAATTAAACCCTATTAAGGAAAATTCTATCCTTAATAGGGTTTAAAGTAAACAAATTTGCTAGGAATTACTTAACAACCAATTTGTCTACACTTGCAAAAGATAATACAAAACTAGAAATTTTCATTAGTAAAGCTAGTCTATTATTCCGAACAGCTTGATTATCAGCCATCACCATATTTTCATTGAAAAAGGCTTCAATCAAGGGTTGCAACTGTTCAAAAGAAGTGTAACTTTGTTTGCTATTTTCATTATTGACTGTTTTTTCAATTTCTACAAATGCTTCATACAATTCTTGTTCAGAATTTGTTTCAAATAAAGCCGGGTCAACTGAAAGTTGGTCTTGATCAAGCATCGCTTCACCTTTATTTGCTAGATTTACTACACGAGTTAAAGCTTCGATTGTCGGTTTAAAAATAGTATCTGATAAATGACTATTGATAATACGTCCAGCTTCTACTAATTTAAGTAAATCTTCTTGGCGGGAATTCAAAGCCGCATCAATGACATCATGACGGATACTTTCTGCCAATAATAATTGACGGATACGAGCTTTGATGAAGTCAACAACTTCAGCTGTACTCGACTTGTACCCTTCGAATAAAGCGCTTTGTGCGATAACCGAAGTCGATAAAATAGCCTCTTTCAAAGATTCCATTGGGAAATTCCAATTTTTTGATTCAATGATGCGGACAATACCATACGTTTGGCGTCTCAAGGCATAAGGATCATTTGATCCAGTTGGAGTCATTCCAACCGCAAAGAAACTTAAGACACTTTCCAATTTATCTGCAATCGCTAAAACAGCCCCTACAGATGTTTTTGGCAGTTCTCCCTCACTGGATACCGGCATGTAGTGTTCTCTAATAGCTGCAGCTACTGCTGGCGTTTCTCCTTGCGTCAAAGCATACTTCTCACCCATGATTCCTTGTAACTCAGGAAACTCACCAACCATATTCGTTACCAAATCAAATTTATAAATTTCAGAAGCACGTTTCAGATCAGTTAATTCCGTTTCGTTTAAGCCAACTTGTTTTCCAATAAGTTGCGCAATAGCTTGCACTCGATTCATTTTTTCATAAATAGAACCAATTTTTTCATGGAATGTTACTTGTTTTAAGCGTTCGACACAAGCAGCAATTGTTAATTTTTGGTCTTCTTCAAAGAAAAATTGACCATCATCCAAACGAGCCGTTAATACTTTTTCGTTTCCTCTAGCAACGGTTTCAATGTGATTAGCATTTCCATTACGAACAGAAATAAAGTAAGGTAAAACAGCTCCTTCACTATCTCTTACCCCAAAGTAACGTTGGTGGTCTTTCATTGAAGTGATCAAAACTTCTTCTGGCAGATTCAAGTATTTTTGATCAAATGAACCATAAAAGGCCGTTGGGTATTCGATTAAGTTGTTAACTTCTTCTAGCAATTCTTCATCCATCGAAACAGACCATTGATTTGCTTTGACAAGCTCTTCAATTTGATTAACGATCATTTGTTTACGTTTTGTACTGTCCGCAATCACAAAGACACTTTCTAAGGTTTCTTCGTATGCTAAAGCATCAGCAAACGTTACATCATGTCCCAAAAAGCGGTGGCCACGTGATGTGTTCGCTGTTTGGATATCCAGTAATTCAAAAGGAATCACTTCGTCATCTAACATCGCTGTTAACCAGTGGAATGGACGGATGTATTTAAATGTATGGTCTGCCCAATGCATGCTTACAGGGAACGTCAGTGAAGTGATTACTTTATCTAAGCCAACCAAAATTTCATTAACGGTTTTTCCAGAAATAAATTTATCTACATAAACGTAATCAACGTCTTTAATTGATTTAAAGTAGATATCATCTGTTGTTGCCCCTTGACCACGGGCAAATCCAATAGCGGCTTTACTCCAATTGCCTTCAGCATCTTGTGCAATTTTTTGAGCGGGCCCTTTAACAGATTCTTGAACATCTTCTTGTTTTTCAGCAATATCTTTGACAATAACCGCTAATCGTCTTGGAGTTGAAAAAGGAATCACTTCTCCATGTTCTAAGCGGTTTTCTTTTAAAAAGGCTGTTATTTTTTGCACTAATTGTTGGCTACTTGGGGTAACGATGTGCGCTGGAATTTCTTCTAACCCAATTTCGAGTAATAGGTTTTTTGTCATATTAGTTTGCCTCCTTAGTTTCGATTGATTGATCTTGAAGCAAAGGGAAGCCTAATTTTTCACGTTCTGTGACAAAAGCTTTTGCAATCGAACGAGCCATATTACGAATGCGCGCTAAGTAACCCGCACGTTCTGTAACCGATACTGCTCCTCTTGCATCTAACAAATTGAAAGTGTGGCTACATTTTAAAACATAATCGTAAGCAGGATGAACCAGACCAGCTTCAATTTGAACGAGAGCTTCTTTTTCATATTCATTAAACAACATCAAAAGCAACTCTTGATTGCTATTTTCAAATGCGTATTTTGAATGCTCATATTCAGGTTGAATAAAGATCTCACCGTATTTTACGCCTTTAGTCCATTGAATATCATAGACGCTGTCTACGTCTTGAATGTATGAAGCTAAACGTTCTAATCCATAAGTAATTTCACTAGTTACAGGATTGCATTCTAATCCTCCAACTTGTTGGAAGTACGTAAACTGAGTGATTTCCATTCCATCAAGCCAAACTTCCCAGCCTAAACCAGCACAACCCATTGATGGATTTTCCCAGTTGTCTTCAACGAAACGAATATCATGTTCTAAAGGATCAATTCCTAATAAACGAAGACTTCCTAAATACAGTTCTTGAATATTATCAGGTGATGGCTTCATAACCACTTGAAATTGGTGGTGTTGGAATAAACGGTTTGGGTTTTCACCATAACGACCATCTGCTGGACGTCTTGAAGGTTCTACATATGCCGCATTCCATGGTTCAGGTCCAATAGCACGTAAGAATGTATACGGGCTCATCGTACCGGCCCCTTTTTCTGTGTCATAAGCTTGAAGCAACAGGCATCCTTGATCTGACCAATAATTTTGTAATGTTAAAATAATTTCCTGAAACGTTAGACTGTTTTCTTTCATTATCGCATTCTCCTTTTCATTTCACATTTTACTCGTTAACTAAAAAATAACGCAAAAAAGTCCCTATGCTGACAACTATCAGCATAGGGACGATAATACAATCGCGGTTCCACCCTAATTCTAGTTTATTAAAAAACTAGCATCTCTTTTTTTAAACAGCTCCAGAATGCCTTTCAAAACTTTCTCTATATTTGGCTTACACTATCCCAAACTCGCTCATTTAGAGTGAAATTTTTACTTTTTTCTTTCAACGCCAGTTATTCAGTTGTTACTATCATAGCTTGCAACAAGAACGTTTGTCAATCATTTCTTTTCATTCTCGCCGGTTGTTTCATTAGGAGGGACTCTTTTATCGACTAAGAGATTTCCCCACGTATACATCTGATCAATAAATTTTTTACTTTTCAGCTTAATTCCGACAGATTCATCATAAATCAAGTCAATCAACGTCCGAATTTCTCGTTTTGTTTCTTCTTTAACGGTAATAGAGCCTAATTGATCTAATGAAACGACCGAAAATAACCGCACAAAATGAATAGCTCTTTGACTTGAATGGTAACGGTAACGGTCTAAATGCCAATGACTTTGACACAGTAAACCGCCATAACTGCCTGAATAGTCAAACGGTCCCTCAGTCTCCCCACATACACGACAACCTCTCAATTCAGGAGAAACCCCAAAGTATGGCAGAATCTGCACTTCAAATATATTGACAACTATTTCAGGATCCGTTTCTTCATCAATTTCAGTTAAACAGCGATCAATTTTATGAAACAATGCTCCATCTACGATACCGTCATCTAAAGCTGCATCCGCTAAATTTAAAATATACGTCGCATAGGCATTCAAAAAAATATCTGTTTGCATACTCTTATACTGATCTACTTCTTTTGCATCACGTATAAAGCACAGTCCAGTATCTCGAATATCAGCGATGTATGTTGCTTTCGTAAAAGGCAATACCGCTGTTTTAAGTTTATTTTTTTGCTTTCGGGTTCCTTTAACGAAAAACATTCTTTTGCCAAAGCGGCTCGTAAACAATTTGACCAATTGATCGTTTTCGCGATGATTGCGCACCGATAATACAATGCCCTCTACCTCTTCTATTTGAGCCATATAGAATCCTCCTATGATATGCTCTTCATTTAAAAAAACAAACCAAAAAATATGGTTTGTTTTTTAAATCGATTAATCCTTTTTAGTAATCATCTTTGCGGTAACCGTAATCTTGCAAATTCGTTTGACGATCACGCCAGTCTTTTTGAACTTTTACCCAAAGATCTAAGTAAATTTTATCGCCTAATAACACTTCAATATCTCTTCTAGCGCGGATACCGATGTCTTTTAACATTTTACCGCCTTTGCCAATGATAATTCCTTTTTGGCTAGAACGTTCAACAATGATTGCTGCATGAACTTGGACTTTACCCAATTCATTTCGTTGCATACTCTCAACAACTACAGCTACAGAGTGAGGTACTTCTTCTCTTGTTAGTTCAAGAACTTTTTCTCGAATCAATTCAGAAACAATAAAGTATTCTGGGTGATCGGTTACTTGATCATCTGGATAGAATTGAGGTCCTTCAGGCAAATATTTCGTTACTTCTGATAATAATGTTTCTACGTTATTGCCATCTGCAGCAGAAATTGGAATAACTTGTTCAAAATCGACTAATGAACGGTAATCCTCAATAATTGGCAACAACTGGTCAGGATGGATTTTATCAATTTTATTCAGCACTAAAAACACAGGACTTTTTACTGTTTTTAATCTTTCCATGATAAAGTTATCTCCAGGGCCACGTTTTTCTGCAATATTTACCATGAACAAAATAACATCCACTTCTCTAAAAGCACTAAACGCTGAGTCTACCATAAAGTCCCCAAGACGGTGTTTTGGTTTGTGAATCCCTGGGGTATCGATAAACACAATTTGTGATTCTGGTGTAGTGTAAATACCTTGAATTTTATTTCTTGTTGTTTGAGCTTTATCACTCATGATTGCTATTTTTTGTCCTACAATTCTATTTAATAAAGTTGATTTACCGACGTTTGGACGACCAACAATAGAAACAAAACCTGATTTGTGCTCATTCATATTTTTCATTAAACCATATCCTCCGATTTAAAAGCTCCCGGCAGCAATTCGCCAACCGTTGTGAATTGTTTGTTGCCTTTATTATTTGTTAATAAAACTGGCATGTCTGGCCCACAGAATTCTGCCAGTACTTGTCTACATGCTCCACAAGGAGAAATAGGACCATCTGTATCACCCGTTACCACTAAATAGTCAAATTCTTTATTCCCCTCAGAAATAGCTTTGAAGATTGCTGTTCGCTCTGCGCAATTGGTTAAACCAAAAGAAGCATTTTCAATATTGCAGCCTGAAAAAATTTCTCCCTCTTTCGTTAAAAGAGCTGCTCCAACTGGAAAATGAGAATAAGGGACATAAGCCTTTTCTAACATGTCCGTTGCTTTATTAATAAGTGTGTCGACTTTTTGATCTGTCAAGTGCATAAGTAAAATCTCCTTTAAAATAGTATTTGCCATAATTTAGGTAAAATAATGATTGCAGCTACAACAATGGAAAAAGTTGCGGTAACTAAAACAGCTGCAGCTGCCATGTCTTTTGCTTTCTTTGCCAAAGGATGATATTGATCTTTAGCTGCTAAGTCGACTACATTTTCGATTACAGTATTCCAAACTTCCATTATGATAACTAAGAAGACACTGAAAATAACCCATAGCCATTCATTGACGACTAAATTAAGGAATGCACACAAAATCAAAACAATTAAACCAATCAAAATATGTGAACGCATATTTCTTTCTTCTTGAAATGCGGTTAAAATTCCCTTAAATGCATATTTAAAAGAGTCAAGAAATGTAGAATTTTTCCCAATTCCACTTTTATCTTTTAAGTCCATAAGCTTCTAATATCTCTTTCTGCAACCCAAACATTTCTTTTTCATCTTCAGGATTCATATGATCGTACCCATTTAGATGTAAGAAACCATGTAAGGCAAGAAATCCTAATTCTCGATCAAAAGAATGGTTATATTCTTTGGCTTGGCTTGCGGTTTTATCAACTGAAATGATGATATCGCCAATATTTCTTGGCATCGGTTCATCTAATTCATCAAAATTGATCATTAATTCATCTTCTACTTCATCTTCAATTGCAAAACTTATAACATCCGTTGGCTGATCTTTGCCACGATAAGTTTTATTGATTTTTTGAATATTTTCGTTGTCTACGAAGGTCACAGACATTTCTGTATCTTTTGGCAACTCTATATGCTTACCAGCAAACTCCAATAAAGAATTCACCATTTCTTTTTGTTCCATTGTAATTTGGTTTGTTTCATCATACAAATCTAGTTCCATAAGGGCTATCCTCACTCCTTTTTATTTTACTATTCTATGCTTAAAATCATTCTTTTTTTAAAGCCGGATATTCAATCCTCGAATGGAATGTCCCGTTTAGTCCTGTACAGATGGCTTGTTCAACTACTTTCAATTCTTGTAAAGAAATGGAACACTCATCAAACTGACCATCTACAATTCTACCATTAATTAAATTATGAACAAAATTTTCAATGGTTTCTTTAGTAGGATGTGACATTGACCTTACAGCTGCCTCAGCACTATCTGCAATATTGATGACCGCTGCTTCTTTTGTTTGTGGTTTCGGACCAGGATACCTAAAATCACTCTCAAGCACAGTATCATCTTTCTCTTTAGCAGCAACATAAAAATATTTCATAAGAGTCGTTCCATGATGCTGAGCACAAATATCAATGATTGATTGAGGTAATTTAGCTGCTTCTAACATTTTCACACCTTCAGAAACATGTCCGAAAATAATTTCTTTACTTTCAAAAGGAGTCAATAAATTATGTGGATTTTCCATTCCAGGCGGTAAATTTTCGACAAAAAAGAGTGAATGACGTAATTTACCAACATCATGATAATAACAAGCTACGCGAGCAAATAATGAGTCTCCTCCGATAGCCCCAACAGCATTTGCGCTTAGGTTCGCTACCATCAAACTATGATGATAGGTTCCTGGAGCTTTCGTTAGCAGTTCTTTTAACAAAGAGCTATTTGGGTTAGACAATTCTGTTAAGGTTAATACCGCATTTTCACTAAACAATACTTCAATATAAGGCGATAGAAGTACCGCTAGCAAGTAAGATATGATGCCGCTTGAGAGGGCATAAACAACGATTAAAAACGTCTGTTGAGACCAAATAGTCATATTTAAGTATAAAACAAAAGAGCTAATAAATAAGGCATTAAAAACCGTTACCCATATAAAACTTGACCAAAATTGGTTTGTAATTTTAGTACGGGTGATCATCGTACCCATCATGCCACTTAGTAGATAAAACAGAACCAACACAATACTAAAACTGGTTCCTGAATCAGGGCTAAAAATAAAGATAGAAAACGCTGCAGTAAACCCATTAGCTAAAATACCAAAACGTCTTGAACCAAATGCGGTCAATAAAATGGAGGTCAATGCAGCTGGAAACAATAAACCAATAAATTCTATATCGGCCGTTTGAATCAACTGTAACCCTTTCATCAATAATAGTGAAGCCACCATAACGATGGAGTAAAAGCTAATTTGACGTCCATGTTCTATCCTATCAATGTTTCTTGATTTTCCTAAATAGAACAATAATAGCGCTTGAGTAAATAGCAAAACAATTAGCCCATATAAAGCTTGTTTAGAAGAATCATCATCTAACAAGCCTAGTAACTCCAACTGGTGCATATCGTTACTATCAACGACATGACCTTCTTGAACGATTACTTGTCCTTGTAAAATCAATGACGGTTGAACGTTTGCCATCTCTTCTTCTTTTTTCTGCTCAGTAGCATTTTCGTTGTAAATGTTATTTTCAACAATTGCATTATCAACAATCAAGCTTGCTATTCGTTGCATATTTGAATCCAAATCAGAATAATCTAAATTATTATTTGCTTCCAATTTAACTTCGTTTATTTCTTCATTCTTTATGGGTTGAGTCATCGCATCAGAAACCACGAAAGCAATAGATTCTTTCATGCTGGTTAAAATTTTTTCATCAGTCGCGATTAAATCTAAAATCGCCCAACCAGGAAGCATCTCAATGAAAGCTTTTGTAGCTTCGTCTAGATTATTCAACTTTTCATTGAACATACCTAATAGGGCATCATTCGTTAATTGATCTACTTTTATTTCTGACAATTCTTGAGAAGATATCGAACTGTTACTTTCTGAGGCCTTTTTTCTTGTTTCCTTTAAATTGTCTTCATATGCTTTGTTTCCTTCTTGGATTACTTCATCTACCGTAGCGAATAAAACTTCTACTTTTGCAGTTTGAATATCTTTTAAATCGGCATTATACGTATATACAGGAGCAACAGTCGCTGCAACAGTCGTTTTATTTTCTGCTGTTTTTTCTTTATCTTCAACAGTTGCATTTGCTCTTATGGTTTCTTCAGCTACTTGAAAGAGCTCAATATCTAAAGATTTTGGTTTAACAGCACTGTACATGATTGAAAATAAAATGACTGATGTAAGCAAAAGAATAGAAGGAATATATAGTTTGCCCATTTTTTTCTGAAGGCGTATTAAATTTCTTCGCATTCATTCACTTCCTATTCGTTTTTTTCGCTAGTCAATTTTTCAATATCGCTCTTTTTACCTTCACTTAATGTTTTTTCTTCGTTATAAGCATTGATAATATTTGCTACTACCGGATGACGAACAACATCATTTGAGTCAAATTGAACAAAATGAATACCTTTAACTTGATTTAAAACTTTTTCAGCATGAACGAGTCCACTCATCGCTCCTCTTGGCAGATCAATTTGAGTAACATCTCCATTTACGATCATCTTTGAACCAAAACCAAGGCGAGTAAGGAACATTTTCATTTGAGCTTTCGTCGTGTTTTGTGCTTCATCAAGTATCACGAAAGCATCTTCTAAGGTTCGCCCTCTCATATAAGCTAAAGGAGCAATTTCAATCACATTTCGATCCATTAGACGAGTGGTATGTTCTAAGCCAAAGACGTTATATAACGCATCATAAATCGGACGTAAGTATGGATCAACTTTCTCTTTTAAGTCTCCGGGTAGAAAGCCTAGACTTTCACCTGCTTCAACTGCCGGACGAGTAAGAATGATTTTTTTCACTTCACCTTTTTTCATCGCAGCAACAGCCATAACGACCGCTAAGTATGTCTTACCTGTCCCAGCAGGTCCCACTCCAAACGTAATGTCATTCTTTTTAATTGATTGGATGTATTGACGTTGCCCAAAGGTTTTTGCTCTTATCGGCTTACCGTCATGATCTTTTCCTATTTCTTCTTCATACATACTAATAAAGAATTGCAGAGTGTTATTTTTCGCCATTTTGATAGCCGTTACGACATCCGCAGGTCCTATACTAATGGAACGTTTGATTAGTTCTTCTAATTGATTAAGGATTGCTTCCACTACAGCTGTCTTTTCTTCAGTACCGATAATTTCTAAATGGCTTCCACGGCTGTTAATGACAACTTCCATTGAGTCTTCTAATAAAGCTAAATGTTTATCTTGAGTACCAAATAGAATAGCTGCAGTATTTTCGTTTTTCAAATTTACTAAACGTGTTTCGTTCATTAAGTTAGTCAAACAAACAACACTCTCCTTTTTCTTTCTATACTTTAAAGAATAGCACATTTTTTGTCTAAAATGAAGCTTTCCTTCTTAGATAGAAGAGCAATTAGGGAACATTAAGAGCAAAAAAAAGATAAAGTTAAGAAAAATCTTAACTTTATCTTTTTTAGAGGATAATTGCTTATCCTTAAGCATTCAATAGTTCTTTTACTAATCGATTTACTTCGTTACCGTCTGCTTTACCTTTTGTTAAAGGCATAACAACTCCCATAACTTTCCCAAAATCTTTCATAGACTTAGCATCTACCTTAGTAATAGCTTCTTGAATAATCGCTTTAAGTTCGTTTTCAGAAAGTTGTTGAGGTAAATAGTTTCCAACGATATCAATAGCTGCTTCTGTTTGTTCAACCAAGTCTTCTCGACCAGCATCTTTAAACTCCGCAAGAGATTCACGACGTTGTTTCATTTCGCGAGAAAGAACTGTTAACTCTTCATCCTCACTTAATTCATTACCTTTGCTGATTTGATCATTTTGCAATGCAGCTTTTAACATACGTAGTACAGCTAAAGATTCTTTATCTCTGGCTTTCATCGCAGTTTTAATGTCGTCATTAATGGTTTCTAAAAGTGACAAGACTTTCCCACCCTCAATTCTAAAAGCAATTTACTAGAATTTACGTTTTCTAGCTGCTTCAGATTTTTTCTTACGTTTCACACTTGGTTTTTCATAGAATTCGCGTTTACGAGCTTCTTGTAAAGTACCTGTTTTTGAAACGGAACGTTTAAAGCGACGAAGAGCATCATCAAGAGATTCATTTTTCTTAATAACTGTTTTTGACATATAAATTCCCTCCCTCCGTGCTTGAAAAAGTAACCGTTATTTAGAACACACTAATAAATTACTGCATTCATAAACACTGTCCTTCCTTATTATATCGAATGTATTTTTTTACGTCAATACAACATTTCCATATTTCAATAAAAAAGAACACTTTATTGCTTTTTTTTGAAGTTTATTGCACTTTTATCATTTTATTTAAGAACATTTTTCACATTTTCCGAAAATTTCAAACCGATGGGACTCAATTGTGCACCCATTTAATTGATTTTCGAAAAAATTCATTGGACACATTTCGATTTGTTTTGTTTTCCCACAATTTGTACAAATAAAATGATGGTGATGCCCAGTGTGTTTGCATCCAAAACGAAACATTTTTTCTCCGTTTAATTCCGTTTCCTCAAGAACATTTAATTCTACAAAAGTATAAATATTACGATAAATTGTATCATAACTAATAGAAGGGTATCTTTCTTTTAAACCTAGTTGTACTTCTTTTGCTGTTAAATATCGATTTTCCGCGGCAAATACGGATAACATATTTTCGCGTTTATCAGTATATTTATATCCATGTTCTTTTAACGTTTCAATAGCTTGTTCAACTGCTGTCATATAGATGATCGCCTCCTTTACATGAACCATTTACCATCAAGTAGTATAACTTATCCGTCTAGTATTAATCAAGTTGTAAATCTTGCATCTTTCATAAGTGATTCATTGTCGTTTCACTCCGTATTCCTGTATACTATTAGGAAAGTAAGTAGAAATAATGAGGAGGAACAAAATGTCTTCACAAAAAACAATTAATTTATATATTATTTCAGATTCAGTAGGAGGAACGGCTAATCAACTCGGTCAAGCAGCCATGACTCAGTTTCCTGATGCCGATATAAAGGTTTCAGCATACCCCTTTATCCGTGGAACAGATACGCTCATATCCATATTAGAAAAAGCAGACATTGATAATGCGTTAGTTCTTCACACTTTTGTAGATGAAGAGCTGAATAAAATGGCTCAAGTTTTTTGCAAAGAACATGAATTAGTTTGTTTTGATCCATTATCTCCAATCATTAGAGAAATAGAAACTCGTTCTGAACTAGCTCCTTTACAAAAACCAGGAGCATTACATCTTTTAGATGAAACTTATTTTAATCGAATAAAAGCTATTGAATTTGCAGTTAAATTTGATGATGGCCGTGATCCAAAAGGTTTCTTAGAAGCAGACATCGTATTACTCGGCATTTCTAGAACCTCAAAAACACCATTAAGTATGTTTTTGGCTAATCAAAATTATAAAGTAGCTAATCTACCTCTTATACCGGAAGCACATATTCCTGAACAGATCTGGCAAGTAGATCCTAAAAAAATTGTTGGTTTAACAAGTGATCGAAAAGCGTTAAACTCTATTCGCCGAGAACGAATGTTAACTTATGGAATGAATCCAGATACAGAATACTCTAAGTTGGACCGTATTGATCGAGAATTAGCTTTTGCTAAAGAATTGTATGAAAAATTAAATTGTTTAGTGATTAATGTTTCGAATAAATCAATTGAAGAAACAGCAGCTATTATTATTAATACATTGCAAATTGCGCATAAGACACATGAACAAAATTAATTTGTGTCAATAAAGACTCCTTGCTCAAAATAAAAAAACTTGAAGAATAACCGCCTAAAGCGTTATCTCTCAAGTTCTTTTTTTTCGTTGTTTCTATTTGGTTTTGTTAGAGGATTTTAGTCTTATTAATCGTAATAAACTTCATCTAAAAATAGTCCTTGAGAAGGGACAGTCATACCTGCCTCGCTTCTGATTCCACTCTTGAAAATAGCATCAATCGATTCTAGCTCCGTCGTTCCAGCACCAATTTCTAAAATTGTACCCATAATGATTCTAATCATTTTATATAAGAAACCTTCTCCTATAAACGTAAAGTGCAATAAGTCGCCTTCTTTATGGATCTTGATTTCATTAATCGTTCTAACGGTTGATTTTTTCGATTTCTTTAGAGAAGAGAAACCGATAAAGTCATGCTTTCCAACAAGTTTGTCGCAAGCCTTATTCATTTTATCTATATCAAGGTCACCAGCGTACTCATAGCTGAAATTGCGTTCAAATACAGAAGGTACACTGTTATTCCAAACATAGTAGCTATATTTTTTACCGCTAGCATTATATCTAGCATGGAATCTTTCCGGTACTTCTTCCAGTTTCTTAACCACAATGTCACGGGGAAGATAACGGTTTAGATGGTCCAACATTGCTTGAAGCTCCATGGTAGATTCTGTTTTAAAATTGGCTACCTGCCCTTTAGCGTGAGCCCCAGCATCCGTACGCCCTGATCCGACTATTTCAGTTTTAGTTCCTGTCATTGCGGTTATCGTATTTTCTATTTTACCTTGAATCGTTTTATCTGAATCAGTCAGTCTCTGCCAACCCAAATATCTAGCGCCATCGTACTCTACTGTCATTTTAATATTTCTCATTATATCCCTCTTAATCCTCTGATTCGGTTTCTACTTTCATACCGTACACTTCACTATTTATTCCATAATTGCCGATTGCCCTGTCTAGTTGACAAGGTGCAATCTAATCGTTTGTTGCTAATGGTTTACGTTAAAGAAATTTGGCTTCGCTTTAAAATCCACGACTGGAACCGCCGCCACCGGAACTTCCGCCGCCACCAAATCCTCCACCGCCGCCGAAGCCACCTCCACCGAAACCTCCGCCGCCAAAACCGCCACCACCACGGTAACGACTTCCACCAGACATTCCTAATAGTAAAGGCCACATTCCACCGCCTCTTCTTCCACCAGATCCGCCGCCACCAAAAAAGCTACTGATAACAAAAAAGATGATCACCACAATAATAATAGATGAAAAACCACCATCATCATCATTGTATTCTGATGGATTGACTTCATAACCAGAAAAAATTGTGTCATTATCAAATTGATACTCTTCATTAACCTTTACAGCTGTTTCAGTAAAAATATTTTTCAAGGCACCATCAAAATCATTATTCGATAAAGCATCGATATTACGGTCTAATATGGCTCCGGTTCCACTATCGGTAAGAGCCCCTTCTAAACCATACCCAATTTCAAATCGGATTTCACGTTCTTCAGCAGATAATAGAATTAAGACACCATTATCTAAATCAGCCCCACCAATTTTCCATTTTTCAAACAATTCAGCAGTATATTCTTCAATTGTAACATCCTGTAAACTATCTACGGTAGCTACTACAATTTGTGGTTTTTCTTGAGTATCTTCGTAATGCTTATTAACATCTAATATAAATTTTTCAGTTTCATCTGATAGTAAATTTGCTTCATCAAAAACATAAAATTCATTAGATGGTTCAGGATAATCAACAGCAGCTTCAACCGTTAGAGGAAATATACTTAAAAGCAATAAGCTGAAAAGTAGCGACAAGGTGCTTAAAATTGAAATAGGCTTAATTTTTTTCACTAGATTTTCTCCTCGCGCATAAGACATAATGTTGATTATTCATTATCGAAGTTAACTTCAGGCGCAATTTCTGCACCATCAACGGCTTCAAAGTAAGGTTTTTCTGAGAATCCTGTTATTCTAGCAATAATAGAACCTGGGAAACGTTTTACTTTGTTATTATATCCTTGTACAGTTTCATTGTAACGTTTTCTTTCAACAGCAATTCGATTTTCTGTTCCAGCAAGTTCATCCATCAACCCCGTTACATTTTCGTTCGATTTCAACTCTGGATAATTCTCAACTACGACTAATAAACGAGACAGCGCTGAGTTCATTTCGTTATTAGCTTCTACTTCCTCTTCCATAGAACCCGCACCACTTAATGAAGCACGTGCATCTGCAATCGCCGAAAAGACTTCTTTTTCTTGGTCCATTGCTCCTTGAACTGAATTAACTAAATTTGGGATCAAATCATTTCTTCGTTGCAATTGCGATTCAACTTGCGACCAAGCTAAATCTACATTACTTTCTTCTTTAATTAATCCATTGTATGAGCTGATTAAAGGGATAGCGATAATCACTACTGCTACGATGATTCCTATAAGTATTTTTGTGCCACTTTTCATATTTTTCATGTGTCATCCTTCTTTCTTAATTTATTTTCTTTTGCTTAAGTATACTTTATTTCATTGACTGGCGCATCCGTCTAAAGAATGAAAAAAGTAATAGCCGATTAAATAGTCGTAAGACCATTACTCATTAAGCTCTTTCTTCTGAACGAACCTGTTCTCTTGAATTAAGTATGACATAAAACCTTTTTTTTAGGAAATATTACAGACAAGAAAAGAGAAAAAGAAAGTTTTTTTCTTTTTCTCCTTAACGGACAGTCTTTTGATCAATAACCTACTTGATTTAAGATATCTTCTAATAAATTCGGATTAAAAGTCTGTTCTTTTAGCATTTTAATTTCATAGCCATAAGGGGCTTTTTTGTCTTTCTTGTCTTCTCCTACATAAGGCGTTTCTAATATTTTAGGCAAGTCTGTTAACTGAGGGTGATGAACGACTTTATTCAAAGCGTCAAATCCAATCGTGCCAAAACCGATATTTGCATGACGGTCTTTGTGACTGCCTTGTGGGTTTTTCGAATCATTCACATGGACCACTTTAAGACGCTCTAATCCTATAATTTTATCAAATTCCTCTAAAACGCCGTCAAAATCTTCTTTAACGTTATACCCAGCATCGTTTATATGACAAGTATCCATCGTTACAGATAGTTTATCATTTAAGGATACACCCTCAATAATTTTTGCTAGTTCCTCAAAATCACGCCCTATTTCGGTTCCTTTACCCGCCATAGTTTCAAGTGCAATCTGTGCCAGTTGATCCTTATGCAACACTTCATTCAAGCCTTTGATAATTTGAGCAATCCCTGCTTCTGACCCTGCACCAACATGCGCTCCCGGATGCATCGTAATCTGTCTTGCGCCAAGAGCTTCTGCTCTGACAATTTCAGCTCTTAAAAATTCAATCGCAAAAGCAAAATTTTCGGGTTTGATTGTATTTCCAAAGTTTATAATATAAGGCGCATGAACAACCATTTTAGACAAATTATTTTCTGACATGAAAGCTGTTCCTTTAGGTATATTCATATCTTCAACCAATTTACGTCTTGTATTTTGAGGAGCTCCAGTATAAATCATAAACGTTTCAGCATTGTAACTAGCAGCTTCTTCCGCTGAACCTAACAACATTTTTTTCCCACCCATTGATACATGTGAACCTAATAAAACCATCTTTTTTTCTCCTAACATTAAATGCATTTTCTTTCATTCTAAGCTAGTTATTTCAAAAGAACAACTAAGACTAACTTATTTATTTTCAATTACTCTTTGAGAGAAAGTTTACTTGCTCTAACTAAATTCTCTGAAACAACGGATGTATCACTGAAAAAATCAGCTAAGTGTTGTTTCTCTTGAGTAAATAATACCATCAAATAGATAAATGGGAATGTTTTTAAAATGTAACGACCAAAGCCTTCACGAACAAGAACCGTTCCCCAACTTAATTTTTCTTCTTTAAAACTGATGACCCGAATTCCAAAAATGATTTTTCCAATTGTCTGGCCATTTGTCCATTTTGTTAAAACAATAAAATAAAGGAGATATACGGCCAATTTACTTAATGAAAACGCTGAAAAAGGGTCTTCGTTAAGTGGATAGCGCAGCACTAAAAATAGGGTTTTAACAATTAGTCGATTCAAACTCCAAATAACGAGTGAATCAACTGAAAAGGCAAATAATCTAAGCCAAAATCCTGCATAGAAAAAAGTAGGGAAATTGTGAAACGGCTTCCGGTGCCGTTCTTCTTCTTTTTGCTTTTCTTGCCAATATTTTCTTCTAGCATCTCTAAGTTCTTGTGGACTCTTTGGTTTTTTCTCTTCTATTACCATCTCACTTGAGGAAGTATTAAATGCTGCTTTTTCTGAATGTGTTGTTACTTCATTATTCTCTTCATTTTGTTTCAAACGTTTCAACCGTTTTGCTCTTTCAAGCTCTGCTTCTTCAATAGCTAATACTTTCTTCAATTCACCTAAATCTAATTCTTTGGTATCGCCTTTTTTTGTTTGTTCCACTTCTTTTGCATTTTCTGGCTCATTATTTTCCGAAGTTATAGACATATTATTCACCTCCGTAATAATACATCATCTTTGGAGAATCAGGTGTTCCAATAGCAGACACTAATTTACCTAGCTCTGATTCCATTGTTTCACTTGTTTGAAATAAACTGTTTACTTTTGCACTAAACAAAGATGAAAATGATAAAGAAGGTGTTTGATAACTGAAAATCTCTGCATCTTCTAGTTTATAGTCTTTTTGAATAGTTTCAAGGGCATCTTCTTGGTAACCAATCTCATCGACTAATCCAAGTTCAACAGCTTGCGCACCATCATAAATGCGTCCATCAGCTATCGTTCTAACTACGTCTTCATCCATGCCTCGCCCCTTAACAATTACATCTACAAAGCGATCAAATGATGTATTTACCATTGTTTGTAAAATGGCTGCATCCTCTTCAGTCATTTCTCTAGTAGTAGAACCGATATCTTTAAATTTACCACTTTTAATAGTTGTATCATCTATCCCAATCTTTTCAAACAATTCAGTAAGATTTGTTCCAGACATAATAACTCCAATTGAGCCAGTCAGCGTTTCTTCAGCAGCAAATATTTTTTCTGCTGGTGCTGAAATATAATAACCGCCGCTGGCAGCCATGCTTCCCATCGAAACATAAATAGGTTTTTTAGTTTTTTCTTGAATTTCAACTAATTTATCTTTAATTTGGGCACTTTCATACGTTCCGCCACCTGGAGAATTAACAGACAAAATGATTCCTTTAATTGTATCGTCTACCAAAATTTGTTCCAATTGTTGTAAGAATCCATTATGATCGTATCCTGAGTCACCTGTAAAACTCGCTGTTTGACCTGCTAGTATAGTGCCATCTACTGACAATACAACGATTCGCTTTGAACTGTCTCCAGCATCTATTATACTTTCTTCCAATTCAGTAGTGCCGAATACACCTAATAAATTATCACTTAATGATTCAGTTGCTTCTTGTTTATCTGCAGTATAAGAAAAATAATTACTGAAAAATAATGAGAAAATAAAAATACCTAGAGCAACACCAATCGCACTCCATCTTTTTGCATTCATCTATAAACCTCCCAAATTTTGTTTCCTTAGTCTATTTTGACAAAACTGATTATGAATAACAAGTTATATTTTTATTGATTTCTTTATATTAAAAAAAAAAAGAAAACAACGCGAATAAAACTAGTTTACTCGCGTTGTTTGACTGTTAATCTTCAATTTTTGTTGTATGAATGGATAATTCATCCAATTGTGCTTCACTAACTATACTAGGTGCTGAAGTTAATGGATCTGTTGCTTTTCCGTTTTTAGGGAAAGCAATAACTTCACGAATATTTTCTTTGCCTGCAAGCAACATAGCAAAACGATCAAGTCCTAGTGCAATTCCACCATGTGGTGGGAAGCCGTACTCTAATGCCTCTAATAAGAAACCAAATTGTTCTTCAGCTTCTTCTTTTGAAAAGCCTAAAGCAGCAAACATTTTTTCTTGTAAGTCACGTTTATGAATTCTGATAGATCCTCCACCTAATTCGTAACCATTTAACACGATATCATAGGCTTGAGCATAGACTTTGCCAGGATCTGTTTCCAATAATTCTATATCCGATTCTTTTGGCATCGTAAACGGATGATGCGCTGCAGTATAGCGTTTTGCTTCATCGTCATACTCCAATAAAGGCCAGTCAACAATCCAAAGGAAAGCGTACGTTGATTCATCAATCAATTCTAATTCTTTGCCTAATTTCGAACGCAAAGCACCTAATGAATCGTGAACAACTGATTTCTGATCTGCAACAAACAATAATAAGTCGCCAGTTTCTGCCCCCATTTTTTCAATCAAAGCTGCAGCATCATCTTTAAAGAATTTAGCGATAGGACCTTTTAAACCATCCTCTTCAACTTTTAACCATGCCAAGCCTTTAGCTCCGTATACAGAAACAAATTCGCCTAAAGCGTCGATATCTTTTCTAGAGTAATTGCTAGCAGCACCCTTAGCGTTAATCGCCTTAACAGCTCCACCATTTTCAACGGCTCCACTAAACACCTTGAAACTAGAGTCTTTAACTAACGCACTAACGTCAACCAATTCTAACCCAAAACGAACATCTGGTTTATCACTACCATAACGACTAATGGCTTCGTCATACCCCATGCGTGGGAATGGTAACGTTAATTCAACACCTTTAGTATCTTTTAATACTTTAGCTAATAACTCTTCCGTAAATGATTGAATCTCTTCTGGTTCCAAAAAGCTCGTTTCAATATCGACTTGAGTAAATTCAGGTTGACGGTCTCCACGCAAATCTTCATCTCTAAAACAACGCACGATTTGATAATAACGGTCAAAACCAGCACCCATCAACATTTGTTTGAACAATTGCGGTGATTGCGGTAAAGCATAAAAATGACCTGGGTGGACACGTGAGGGAACTAAGTAATCTCTAGCACCTTCTGGAGTTGATTTTGTTAAATAAGGTGTTTCAGTGTCAATAAAATTGTGATCATCTAAATAATGACGGATTGATTTTGTCATTTGGTGACGTAAAATCATATTTTGCGTCATTTCTGGACGTCTAAGGTCTAGGTAACGGTATTGCATTCTCTTATCATCAGATACAGCTACACCATCTTCGATATAAAAAGGCGTTGTTTTTGACGTATTTAAAACTGTTACGTCATATACTTCTACTTCAAGCTCACCTGTTGGAATATTCTTGTTTACAACAGCGGCATTCCGTTCAACAACTTTCCCTTTAATTTCCAGTACAAATTCACTCCGAATATCTTCAGCGATAGCTAAAGCTTCTTTTGAAAAAGTTGGATTGAAAACGATTTGAACAATTCCTTCACGGTCGCGTAGATCGATAAAAATTAAATCACCTAAGTCGCGTCTTTTTTGTACCCATCCTTTTAATACTATTTCTTGCCCTAATAAATCGCGTGAAACTTTCCCGCAATATTCGGTTCTTTTTCCCATTCATTCCAGCTCCTATCACTAATTAATCGTTTTAGTCTTCTTTATTGAAAAAATCATTAAAAGCTGTCATATCTGCTATTTTTAAATTGAATAATTTTTCAAAGTCTTTATAAATTTCTGCTAGCGAAACACTTGATTCTTTGCCTGTTTTCATCACTTTAAAATTCGCTTCTTTTCTTTCAAGCTCTGCATCGCCTAAAGTAATAACAACTTTCGCTTTTAATTTTGACGCTGTTTTAAATTGCCCTTTTATTTTACGGTTCATATAATCCCGTTCAGCAGACAATCCTGCTCCGCGAATCGCTTGAACAATTTTAAGCGATTCAAGGTTAGTTGCTTCACCTAACCCAATGACATAGACATCTACCTCATGCGTATCGGGTATCTCAATTTCTTCTGCTTCTAATGTCATCATCAAACGTTCCAAACCTAATGCAAAACCAAAACCAGGTGTAGCCGGTCCGCCAACTTCTTCTACTAAACCATCGTAACGTCCACCAGCACAAATTGTTGTGATTGCGCCGAATCCAGGAGCATCACTCATGACTTCAAAAATTGTATGTGTGTAATAATCTAAGCCTCGAACCATATTGCTATCTACTACAAAAGGAATATTCAAAGCTGTTAACATTTCTTTGACTGCCTCAAAATGAGTTTTTGACTCTTCGCTTAAGTAATCCAAGATAGATGGTGCATTCTTCACAATTTCTTTATCATTTTTATCTTTACTGTCTAAGACACGTAAAGGATTTTTGTGCAAGCGGGTTTGAGAATCTGAACTCAACTCTTCGAAATGAGGTTCTAAATAAGCAATAAGAGCTTCTCTGTAAGCTAAACGACTCTCCGCATCGCCTAATGAATTGATCACTAATGTTAATTTTTCTAATCCAAGTTCTTCAAATAACGCCATTGCAAGTGCCATTGACTCTACATCAGTTGCTGGATTTGTACTACCAAATACTTCAACACCTAATTGATGGAATTGTCTCATTCTGCCGCCTTGAGGACGTTCATAGCGGAACATTGGACCTTTGTAATAAACTTTATAGGGTTTATTGTGTTCTGGACCAAATAATTTATTTTCAACAAACGCACGGACAACTGGTGCAGTCCCTTCTGGACGAAGCGACATATGACGTTCGCCTTTATCATAAAAATCATACATTTCTTTTGAAACGATATCACTTGTTTCGCCTACTCCACGAGAAAATAAATCGTAACTCTCAAAAATTGGTGTTCTTATTTCTCCAAATTGATAGTCAGCCAATACCATATTTAAAATTTCTTCAACATATTGCCATTTTCTTGAATCTTCTGGTAATAAATCAGCGGTTCCTTTTGGTTTTTGAATTGCCATACCTTAACACTCCTTATTTTATACAATTATCATTTATAAAAAAACACAAAAAAATCCTTATTCTGAATAGAATAAGGACGAATGATTGCTCACTATACGCGGTACCACCTTTATTTGAAAGCCTAAGCTTTCCTCAACGATTAACGCTCGTAACGTAACAGCTTTTCACTGCTAACCCTCAAGAATGTCTTTCAGTTAACTCTACGGGAATTTCTTTCAGCCTAAGGAAATTCTCTCTATTCACACGTCAGAACTACTTACTTTTTCTGTCATTGGGTACTTATATATTAAAGTAAGGTTACAAGAAAGACTAGCTAATGTCAAGACTAGAAAGCTAAATGGGTTTCATTTTGCTCTATTAATAAAAAAATACAAAGGAATATTAGGATTTAATTGCATATTAAAGCGCATCATTGCTATAATTGGAAAGTACATAGAATCTATAGTTGGTTGCGTTACCGCCATTAAGAAAGTAGTGAAACTATCAGTGGAAAATAAATTAATATTAAAAAAGCAAAAAAAGTTTGTCACATTGTTCATCATTGCATTGTTTATCGGATTAACTGCTTTCGCTACCGTTGTTCTGGCTAATCAAGGAACCATCAAAGTGGATGCAAGTGTTGTCAATGTCCGAACGGGACCAGGACTATCTTACGACATTATGACACAAGTTACTGGTGGAGAAAAAGTAACCATGTTAACCGAGGAAAACGAATGGTATAAAGTACGTTTAAGCAACGATCAAATCGGCTGGATCGCCAGCTGGCTTATTGAAAATACCGAAGTGAGTGCTGCAACCAATAAAATTGGTGTTGTGACTGGAGAAGAAGTAAACATTCGGAGTGAAAGCAATGCTGATTCGGATATTCTTGGAAAAGTTACAAAAGGAACGGAATTAACTGTGCTGTTTCAACAAGAAGGTTGGACTCAAGTTCAATACTATGGCCAAGTTGCTTGGATTAGTTCAGAATTAATTAAAATGACTGAGTCTGCAACAGAAACAACGACAGTTGCTGTTGCAGAAGAAGAAGATTCCGCACCTATCCAAACGGTTACGACGCGTAGTTCAGGCACAAATATCAGAAACAGCCCTTCAATAGAAAGTGGTGTTGTGACAACTGCTGAAAAAGGGGAAAGCTTCACTTACCTCTCTACGGAAGGCGATTGGTATCAAGTGAAATTACCAGATGGTCAAAAAGGCTATGTAGCCAATTGGGTCGTTGATTTATCTGCAGATCAAACACCAGCTCCTACAGCAAGTGTTACTTCACTAGCTGAAGCTACTATTGTTATCGATGCAGGACACGGTGGTAATGATCCGGGTGCCTTAGCGAATACCTTTTATGAAAAAGAAGTGACGTTAGATACCGCTAAACTTGTTGCTAATCGTTTACGCGATGCTGGAGCAAATGTAATTTTAACTCGATCAGATGATACATTTGTGAGCTTAGATGAACGAGCTGTTATCAGTAACAAATCTAATGCAGACGTATTTATCAGTTTACACTATGATTCAACTGAACATGCGAATGAGATAAGCGGAACGACAACGTATTACTACCATGATAGAGATATACCTTTAGCTGAAATCGTTAGTGGGAATTTCCAAGAAAAAGGGCTATTGCCTAATAATGATGTTCGTTTTGGCGATTTCTATGTCACGAGAGAAAATACTCAACCGGCGCTTTTAATTGAGTTGGGTTATTTAAATAATGATTTGGATCAACTCACGGTTAATACCTCAAACTATCAAACAACCGTTGCCGAAATCATTTATCAATCATTAAATCAATATTTTATCCCATAAAAAAGAAGAGCTGATCAGTTGAGAAAGTCTCTACTGATCAGCTCTTTTTCATCTGGAATTTCAGTGTTGTTTACTATCGAT
>NZ_ABHH01000030.1:0-26771 GCF_000171855.1 Carnobacterium sp. AT7
TTGCTCTATTAGTGCCGGATAAAAGTTATGGCTGGTGTGTTCCAGCTGGATCTACTGAGTCGTTAACAGATGCACTTAATGAAGCTTATGCTGCCTGGGAAAATCAGACATTAGCGCCTAAAGGGGAACGTCTTTATCAGTTAGCTTCCAACGAGTTTTCTCTTGAACGGTTTTACCGTCATACTTTTGCTCTTTATGAGGAATTAGCACACTCTTAAACAAGTAGTTTACTTGGATAAAACATGACTTCCATTGCAGAATTAACCTTTCCTTTGGTATACTTTGCAAAGGAACTACACAAGCATAGAAAAGGATGAGATGAAAAATGGCAAAAGCTTTGATTGTCTTTGCAAGTTTAACCGGCAACACACAAGAATGCGCAACTATTGTAGAGAAGGCTCTAGAAGATTTAGGTGTAGATGTTGAAATGGTTGAAAGCATGCAGGCTGAACCGGAAGACTTTTTAGATGTCGATATCTGCATCATCGGTACGTATACTTATGGAAATGATGCTAATCTACCAGATGAATTCGTCGATTTTTATGAAGAGTTGAGTGAAATTGATTTAACAGGAAAAGTTTTTGGGGCATTCGGTTCAGGAGATCATTTCTATGAAAAATTTTGTCAATCTGTAGATGATTTCGCTGATAAGTTGGCTTCAATTGGTGCTGTAAAAGGCGCAGAAAGTGTTAAAGTCGATTTAGATGCCAATGACGAAGATATTGAAAACCTAGAAGCTTTCGCCAAATTATTAGTAGAAAAAGCGGCCTCTTTGTCTTAAAACGGCTCCCACAAGCAAATTCGTCCATTCTGCAAGAAATTTATTGCCAGTCAAAAAAAAGCTTTCCCGCAATATAATAGCGGGAAAGCTTTTTTATTAGTCTGTATAATTTGGTACTGACTGTAACAATGCTTGTTTGATATAATCCGTTACATCTTTTTCATGGAACTTCAAGAACTCTTGAGCAATCAAAACAGCTGTCCCATGGACCGTAATCCAAATATGTTTAAATAATTTTATTTTTTCAGCTTTTGACAACTCTTTCGTTCCTTCCATTTCTTTGAAAATTTCCATCATCTTATCAAAAGAGATAGTATGCATTTGATCCGTATCTAATTGGGATTCAAAGTATAAGGCTTTAAAAAAGATAGGTTCATTTTTTGCAAAATAAATATAATTTAAACACATATTGAGTAAAGGATCTTCCACTCGATCTTTTTGGTAGATGGTCTCATTTATATATGTTTTTATCTTTTCGACGAGTTCTTGTTTTAAGTCATCCATGTTTTTGAATTCTAAATAAATGGGTTGGGTTGAGCAATCCATCTTTTTAGCAATGTTGCGTGCTGTAAAACCTTCAAATCCTTCTGTTTTCACAACTTGGTACGCTGTTTCAAGAATTTGTGATTTTAGAATTGTTTTTTTTCTAGCCATTTCAACTCACCTCTTCGGTATCATTTACCATCGATTAGGATAATTTATCTTTTTATCCTTTAATCATTTTCCAACAGAACCAACCGTTTTTGCCTTCGTTTTTTATAACTAACTGACTAACCTCATCTTGAAATTAAGTCCAGTACCAAACGACATTATTTTTAATTTTCTTTCTTAAACCCTACCTTGTACCTAAGTTAATCAGATCTTTTCTTCAATCATCCTTAACTTATTCTATCACTAATGTGATTAAAAGAGAACTTTTTTGTCTCGCAAATATGAACATCTGTTGACTAATTAATCAGCAGCCTAAATTGGTCTAGTTATTCCTCAGTCTGAAAATTGAGCCTAAACTACGAACAGGGATTACTTTAATCTGATTCAATCTTTCTCATTTAAAAAAAACTCTTTTTGTAAAATTGTTTCTCTAACTTTCGTGTGCTATTATTATTTAGTAAGAGTCTGAAACTGAACGAACTAGAAGAATCCTCAATTGCTTTTAGTTTCTTTTGTTCCACCCTCATTTCGTATTTCTAGGAGGAAAAGAATATGGTATTGCCAAACTTTGAAGAAAATCTACAAAAATATGCACATTTGCTCGTTAAATCGGGTATCAATGTGACAAAAGGACACACAGTTGTCTTACAAATCGATGTGGATCAAGCACCATTGGCTCGTTTGATCACTAAAGAAGCCTATGCTTTAGGCGCTACAGAAGTCATCGTGAAATGGGCAGATGATGTTGTGAACCGTGAACAATTTATCGGAACGCCTCAAGAACGCTTAACCGATATTCCACAATACAAAATTGACGAATCCTTAGATCAAGTAGCTAAAGGTGCTAGCCGTATCAGCGTTCGTTCTTCAGATCCAGATGCATTATCTGGTGTAGATAGTGATAAAATCGCTGCTTATCAATCAGCAGCTGGCATTGCATTAAGCGAACAACGTAAAGCTACGCAAGCAAATAAAGTGAGCTGGACTGTTGCTGCAGCTGCTGGTGCTAAATGGGCTGCTAAAGTATTCCCAGATTTAACAACTGAAGAAGAACAAGTTGACGCTTTATGGGATGCTATCTTTAAAGCCGTTAACCTTTACGATGCTGACCCAGTTGAGTCATGGGCTAAAAAGGACATCACTTTAAATGAAAAAGCAGACGAATTAAATAAAGAACAATTTGTAGCTTTGCACTACACAGCTCCTGGTACTGATTTAACAGTTGGTTTACCTGAAGGACACCGTTGGGAAGGCGCAGGCAGCGACAACGTTCGTGGCGAACGATTCATGGCAAATATGCCCACTGAAGAAGTCTTCACTGCTCCTGACGCAAATCGCGTTGATGGTGTGGTTCGCAGTACTAAACCATTAAGCTATGCAGGAAACACGATTTTAAATATGGAATTTATATTTAAAGATGGAAAAGTTATCAACGTAACTGCTGAACAAGGCGAATCCGTCTTGAAAAACTTAGTTGCAACCGATGCAGGTTCTGCACGTTTAGGTGAAGTTGCTTTAGTTCCAGATCCTTCTCCTATCTCTCAATCAGGTATCGTTTTCTACAATACCTTATTTGATGAAAATGCTTCAAACCATTTGGCCTTAGGTTCAGCTTATGCCTTTAGCTTGATTGGCGGAACAGAAATGTCTGAAGAAGAATTACAAGCAGCTGGTCTAAACCGCTCAACTGTTCATGTCGACTTCATGATTGGTTCAGATAAAATGGATGTAGACGGTATCCGTGCAGACGGCAGCACCGTTCCAGTCTTCCGTAATGGCGATTGGGCTTAGTCCGATAGTGAATAAAGTAAAAGAACGACTAGCATTTTCCTAGTCGTTCTTTTTTTCTGTCATTTTCTACTGTTTTAGTTATTATTTACCAAACGAACAATCTTTCCTCGAATACGTTTTTCTTCTGTTAAGACTTGTGTGATTTTAAAAGAGACCTTGTCGCCTTCTCTTACTTCTAGATGAGTAGGAATAGAGCATAGAGCATCTAAATTGGGTGCAATCCTTACAAAGATTCCCCACTTTTTGATATTCCTAACCGTTCCTAAAACCACTTGATTTGGTTCTATATCTGCTAAAGAAACAGATACCTCATTTTTATATTTCACAAGCGGCTCAACTCGCAAATTTTTATTTTCAGTAATGCGATTAAACCTTACTTCTATGCTATCCCCAATAGTTAAAATATCGCCTATTGTTGTATGGTCTTCAGCAAAATCTTTATTGAGCATCTGGACCGATGTATCCCCAATAACCAGATAAGCGCCGTAACGCAAAATTTTTGTTACTTTCGCTTGAAACGTCTTGCCCTCTTTTAACTGCATATGTAGTCTATCAAATTCTTTTTCTTTAATTTTTTTAGTCGAACCTATTAGGAAACCTTTTTCTTCATTTACTTCAATCAATTGAAAATAAATCGTTTCACCTACGTAATGTGCCAAAGGCAGTTGCTGCTTTTTAAATGCTAAGTCTTCCCGCACAATGAAAACAGGCATGCCGTTTACTACTAATTTTAAGATATCGTTACCAAATTCTTCATCATATTGAGACAATAAAACGGTTCCTGTTAATTCGGTTTCTTGGTCAATCATGTCATAAAATGCATCATACTCTGTTGGTCGACTTATTTCTTGTTCAGTCTCAAAAAAAACGTTTTCACTTTTTTCCAAAACTGTAACATCCGATATAGCTGATTCCTTATTCTGCACTCTGATCCATTTTTTTACTAGATTCCTTATACCCATCTTTTTCTGCCCACTCCTTAACCTATTTACCAATCCGTTTATTCGTTTCAATTATAGCATATGTTTTTTTATTTTTAAGCACTTTTTTTCATTCTTTTTTCCGCCACACGTTTTTGACTCATTTAAAATGATTTTCAAATGAATAGAGCCCCTTTTTTTTTAATGTTTGAACAATTGGTGACATATCAGCCATTTGTCACCAATTGTTCACTACTTATTTCATCAGATTTTATCTTTTAAATCTTCTTTTCGGGTATACTGATAGATATATCTAGTTATTTTCTTGCTTTTTATATCATGATATTCCCGTTATACATAGCTACTCATTTGCATTACCCTAAATACGAGGAGGAAACTTTATGGTGCAAAAAGAAGTGATTGATATACGCATTTTGCGAAGTAAAAAAGCTATATCTGACACATTAATGGGCTTATTAAATGAACGTGATTTTAAAACCATTACCATTACAGAAATCGTAAACAAAGCCGGAGTGAACAGAGGGACTTTTTATAAACATTATGCTTATAAGGAAGATATTTTACAAGAAATACAAGATGACTTTTTAGAACAGTTAGCGACTATGCTAGAAAATAACTATCAAGATGTCTGCTATTCTAACCTAAAAACAGTTCTTTTATCCGATGCCCTATTCACTTTTATTTATGACCACCGCAATTTTTTTCATTTAGCCATTCACACGGTTGGTTTCTTGAATTTCCAAATGCAATTTTCTGCTGTAGTAAAAGATTTCCTGATTAAGAATTTTTTCTCAACTGCCCAGCACGCATTAAAATCACCAGACCCACTAGCTGCCTATATTGCGAATGGTATATATGGCTACTTAGCGGAATGGGACGAAAATGATTATGCTTCTTCTCCTACTGAAGCCGCTCAGCAATTAACAGACATTTTCATTTTAGACCGTAGTATTTTTAGTCTACCCGCTGTGAATCTTGTATCCGATGAAGAATTCGTAGATTAGCCTCCTTATTTTTAGAAATCTATCTGCTCTTGCTTCTTACATCTAGACATTCATTTTAAATTATGAGAAAATAGAACCTGTGTTGAAGAGGTCCTATAGCTCAGGTGGATAGAGCAAACGTTTCCTAAACGTTAGGTCGGGAGTTCAAATCTCTCTAGGATCATCTAGCTACAATATCTCTAACCATAAAAAAGAAGCAAGCCACTTTTTTCCAATTAAACTTGGACTGAGTGCCTTGCTTCTTTACTTACTATTGTTCAAATAAAATGTTTTCTATATGAACTTCTTCTCTTTTAGCTGGATAATCCGTTTTTTCCTCGATTATTCCTTCAAAAACAAGTTCACCAGAATTGCTGTCAAAAGCCAGCATCTGTAGTTCGTTGTCTCCTATTTTATAAGACGTAACAAAGTACATGACGCCTTCGCGAACTTGCACGATTACACCTTCATTAAACATTGCCTGTTGAGCAGCTGACAATTCGCCTGCTTTAACTTCTGTCAGTTCTTTTTGATTTAAATCGTACTCATACAACGATAAATTAGCGCCATCTTTTTTATAAAAATACAAGTTGTTACTTTCAGTTGACAATATAGCTGCTATTCCATGGCGGTTTAATTCTTCTGAACCATTGATTAGAAATTGTTCACCAGTTTCTACATTCACGCCAATCAATTCATACACAGGCAGAGACATCACTTGATTTTCTTCATACATATCCATATTTGTTGAATCATCATTTAGCTCTACACGGTAAACCAAGTAGTTAGCTGAAGTAATGCTCGTTGATGCATTCATTAATTCTACATATTGAATCTGTTTGCCTTTAGAATCAATCAAATCTAACTGAATTTTTTCGTCTTTTTCAATTTTTTCCTTTGGTAGACTGATTGAATATAAGTGCTGTTCATCTTGACTATTACTACTGTTTACGCGGTAACCATTGGTAATCACGATTAATTGATTGTTTGCCACTTGCACATCTTCTACATACATATAGCCATATTCGTCTGCTTTCGGAAGATTAACTGAAAAAGAACTTTCTTCATTCGTCTGTTTATTTAACACATCAATAGTGATTTTCGAATCTTTTGAAATCGTTGAAAAGGCATCAGTTGTAATCTCTGCATAGGCTAATATCATCTCATCTTCATAAAAATTAGCCAAATCAGAATTTTTCCCACGCATAAAGCCTCTATAATCCTCTTGTAATTGGCTTATTTTTTCATTAATATTTCCAAAACTTTTTAATTGATCTAAATAAGATTTCTCCGATTGATAAATTGTTTTACCCGGAGTTATTTTCATCTCTGTTCCTATCCCTAATTGACTGTTTTCATAATAATACCCTGTTATTGACATGTTTTCGGTTAAGCTTTTATCGCCACTTTTTGCTACAACAGAAAATTCAGGTTTTTTATTTGGCCCAAAAAGGGGCTGAATATAATAAATTCCAATTGAAAAAACGACTACAACTACCAGTGCAATTATTTTCTTATAACGTTTCATTTTCTTTGCCTCCTTTTTAGACCGTTACTTTTTTATTTAATAAATAATGGCTTGTCCAACTGCTTAATCCAATAACCATTAACCCTAAAACAAGTTCTGCAATGAGTAATTCTTCTGGGTAAAGCCCTTTAAAACCCACTACTTCACTAGCAATAGTTGGCAGGAAGAACAGGAGAAATGCGACTGTGCCAAAAACTAAACCTAGTAGCATCCCTTTAAAACGGAAACTTCTTTCAAATAAGATCACCGTGAAGACAATTAAAAGCATCCCAAATCCAGCACCATAATGCATGATAAAAGCAATAAAAGATTTTGGTATTAGGATAGCAAGGAAATAGGATGATTCACTTAATTGTTGGATGGATAAATCTACTCTAAACTCGTTTGTAACTAGCCATTCTAACAATTGACCTTCAATCAGCAATAAAGTAAGTTGCGCTGCAATCAATCCAAAAATCATTAAGGCGATTGTTGTTAATTTGGACCAAAAAATGTTCATACGAGCCGTTGGCAACATCAATAAACGGTAGATAAAGCTATTTTTCCCCATCCATTCAATGTACCAAATAAAGAAACTATAAAATAACATCGCCGTTATACAAATAATGATAGGTAAAGAAAACCAAGCATTATTTACGATCCAAAACATACTCATTTCGCCAGTTTCGCTTAAAAACTGTGCTTTAGGAATTTTATCTTGATAGAGAGCTACGTTTACTTGACTTAAGTACCTTCTAGATTCTACAAAAACAGCTATCAGTTGCGACACAGCTGTCAATCCAATCAAGACAAAATATAATTTTGCACAGCGATTAAATTCAAAATTGACCAGTTTCAAATAATTTTTCATGGTTGGAACACCTCTCTCATAACATCAACAACCGATTTCCCTTCCTCTTCACGGACCTGCTCTGCATTAAACTCTCTCAATACCATTCCCTCATCAATTAAGACCACTTTATCAATCAAATGCTCAATATCATTGATTTCATGTGTCGTAATAATCACGCCGCGATTTTCAATCAAGTGACTGGTAAAAACAGCTGTAATTTGTTCGCGGCTAAAAATATCTATTCCAGAAAAAGGCTCATCCATTAATAAATAATCAACGTCTAAAGCTAATCCCAACAGCAGATTCACCTTTGCCGTATTCCCTTTAGAAAGAGCAGAGATTTTGTCTGTCTTTTCTAGTTTAAAAAAACCAAGTAATTCATCTGCGCGCTTTTGATTCCAAGTTTGATAAAAATCTTGCATAAATTGCATGGCTTGTTCGATTCTGAACCCTGGCAACATCGTCATCGTATCTGGGATGAACGTGATTTTTTCATAACTAGCTTTACTAATTTTTTCTCCATCAATCAGAACTTCGCCACTATTTACGGGAGTCAAGTTCATGATTGCATTCAATATCGTCGTTTTTCCTACACCATTAATGCCGATGATACAGGTAATTTCACCTTTGTTAGCCGTAAATGAAATCCCCTTTAAAACTTTTTTCCGTCCAAATTTTTTCGTTAATCCTTTTACTTCAATCATTTTTCTCCTCCTTTTCTTCAACAGCGTATTTCTCTTTAATCAATCCAATGATTTTATCAAGTGGCACTCGAATGGGCCGTATAGCCGTTACAAATGAAGAAACAGCTTCTTCTAGCAACTCATCTTGCACAGCTCCCAAAATACTTTGGTCTTTTGTAAGTTTACTAGGTGAATTGCTTTCGGTATAAATCAAGCCTTGTTCCTCCATTTCTTTATAAGCTCGCTGAGCAGTATTGGGGTTGATTTTTAACTGATTAGCCAATTCTCGTCTAGATGGAACTTCTTGACCAGGTACTAATGTTCCTGCTGCGATTTCCTCTTTAAAATGACGCACAACTTGTTCATAAAGCGGATCTCGTTTATTGAAGTTTACGTTCATAGCAGCCTCCTGTTTTCTTTATTTTCTTCCAACTGTATTAACCAGTTAATACACACTAGGTAAAAAAATACGTATGAATCACTTAATACACTTCTTTATCTGTATTATATGGTTCACACACTTTACTGTCAACAACTTTTTCAAGTGTTCGTCTTCACTAACAGAACTTTCGTTCGTATGATGAAAGAAAGACTACAGGAGCTGAACGGTGTTGCTCCTTAATTCATATGCTTAAGTTCGTGTAGAACTATTTTAGTCGATAAACATTGCCTTTGACTGATTACCCGTACTAAATAACAACCAGCGAAACGATGCTTAGTTCCTCTGGTTTTAGGATTTAATTTGATTAATTGCTTTTTTTTATTTAGGAAAAATCTCTCCCCTATTCCACTAGTACCACTAACTTTTACTTTAGAACCATTAATCTGCTCTCTTTTCAGCTTTGTTGTACAAAACAAAACCTATAATAATCAGCACGATGCCAATTCCTAAAACGAGTATGCGGTGTTCATCTAGACCTGTAAGACCTAATATAACGACAATAAATCCAATCGTCATCATAAACAATCCATTTTTCAGCATACACTCTCATCCTCACTTTTTTAATCAAGTATTAGACAAAAACAACTTTTTCTTTCTTCTCAATACCATTTTCACCAAAATGAAAGCGTGTGTCAAATTTTTAAGCTTATTTCTATAAGTGTTTGCCAACACTCCATTAAGCTTGTTCACTAGCATATCTCTTTGTTTCTTTTCTAAATCTTGTTACACTAATGTCAAAGGATTTGATCACAACGAAATGAGGAATTTTAATGAGCAAGTTAAAGGTAAGCCATTATTCTATTTTATCCTATCCTATCGTAATTCTTGTTTTTTTTATGACTCTGTTCGTTCTTACTGGTTGCAGCACAACTGAAACCTCATTGAATACAAAGAGTGCTCTTTCTAACCAAAAAGAAACGACTTCTTCCCATTCAAGCGCTGTGATAGCTCAATACATTGAATCAAGTGACACCAAAAAAGATGATGGCATCATTACATTCGATGACTTTAAAGGCTACTGGGCTACTTTCGACTCAAAAGAAAACGAACCTTTTCAATCTGCTATTGGCAAATATACTGTAGCAATAACCAATGATACCTTTATTCCTGGTGAATGGGGAACAACGTTAGGCAGTAGCGACATCCTTGATTACACTATCGAAGGAACTACCCTAACATTAGAACTTTATACACCTGATTCAAATCTCGAAAACACCGCTGAAACCTATTTATTGACACTAGAACTTGTCGATAAAGATGGATTATTTGTTTTAAAATCAGCTAACGGATCCGTTATTTTTTACCCCGTTACCTCACAAGAATTTCTAGATGCTGGTTGGAAAATACCAAGTGATAGTTTCTAAACATGTTTACCTTTATGAAATGCATGCTAAATTAAAAAACGCCTAAAAATACAAAAAGGTATTTTTAGGCGTTTTTTAATTTAATCTGTTTCTTTATTTTTGGTTTTTCTGCGAGCTCCTTTATTTTTGTCTACTTTTTTGCGGTGTTTTTTCTTTTTCTTAACCGGTTCAATGATTTCTTTTTCAGGTTTCACAACTACTGGTTTGATTATTTTTTTCTCTTTAATAGGTGCTTTTACGGCTTCTTTTCTCTCTGGTTGTTCTTCTGCAATTGGCAAGTCTTTTACGATTTCTCCGCCATACAAATATACTTGGCTCAATTTGATTTCCAACGACGAGATTAGTTTTTTGAATTCTCTTAACTCGCGTTCATTAACTAATGTCAAAACGGTCCCTGTCTTACCCATACGAGCCGTTCTGCCTGAACGGTGAATGTAACTTTCTTTCGTTTGTGGAACATCATATTGAATCACAAACGGCAAGTCTTTAATATCTAACCCTCTAGAGCCTACATCCGTTGTTAACAATAACTTTATTTTGCCATCACGGAATTGTTGCAAGGCTTGTTTGCGCTCTGTTTTGTATTTTTCACCATGTAAAACGGCTACTGATATGCCTTCATACGTTAGTTTTTCAAAAGCTAATGTCAAATTAGCAACGTTGTTCACAAAAACCAATCCTCTGAAATCTTTCATATGCGTCAAGCGTCTAAGCGTCTCTACCCTTTTACGCGTAGGGGTTTCGATGTAAGCATGAAGCACTTCACCTTTAGATTGATCATCCTTTGTAGCATCAATCCATTGCGGCTCTACATTAAACCATTTTGGCAAATCTTCCATCAATTCATTGCTGGTAGCCGAGAAGAAGCCCATTTGACGTTGTCCAGGCATTTTATTGACTAGTTTTCTTACGGTTGATAACTGTTCTTGTTGCAATAATTGATCGGCTTCATCTAAAATAACAGTTTTTACTGCATGTAATTTTAATTTCTTCGTTTCAGAAATTTCAAAAATTCGGCCTGGGGTACCAACGATGATTTCTGGTTTATCTTTCAACTTATCGAGTTGACGTTTCAAATTTGCACCACCAATGATGGTTTGAGAGCTTAAGCCAAGTTGGCTAGCCCACTCTTGGACTACTTCTCCGACTTGAATCGATAATTCTTGTGAAGGCGTTAAAATCACAACTTGTAAGCCAGCTTTTGCCTCAACTTGTTCTAACGTTGGAAGTGTATAAGCAACTGTTTTACCCGTTCCTGTTGGCGAAATACCCACCACGTCTTTCCCTGTTTTTAAAGGTTCATAAACTTTCTCTTGAATAGCAGATGCCTCTTTGTAAGCTAATGTTTCCCAATAGTTTTTAAATGCAGGTAAACTGTTTTCTATCATCATTTAATCCTCGTTTCTTTTGTGTTGCTGTCAACGTCTATCATATCAAAATTATTCGATTTGAGCTAACTTTTCTGTTACCTAATGAGTATATTTAAATAAAAACAGGATAAAAAGCCCGAATATCTATTCGAGCCGTTTATCCTGTTTAAATTTTATTCTTTATCTGCTGCAAAAATGATGCCAGCATCTTTACGCAAATCGGTCATCACTTGATTCACTTGTTCGCTTAGTTTCAACCATTCGTTGTAGTCTTTTTGTTTAGCGGTATCTTCTGGAAAATTGATTACAGCTGCAAAAGCTTTTGCTTCATCCATCATTGGGTTTGCAGCAGTTTTTTCTGCAATGCTTTCTTTCAACTTTGTCTTACGATCAATCACCTCAATCGTTGTAATTGATTCAATACTGTCCATTGACAATGTCTTATTCAAGCCATAAATTTCAGCTGGCAAATAGGAATTAACAATTTTCCCGACTAATATCGTGACATCAAATTCCTTATACCGCAAGATAATTGTCCCTTTTCCATCCACGCCAGTAACAATCTTTGTACAGAAATAATGGCTTTTTTCTGGCATACCAAACCATGCAATGGCGGCATATAATGGGTAGACACCTAAATCTGCTAAAGCTCCTCCAGAATAATTTAAAGAGAAAATATTGGGTTCCTCACCATTTAAAACAGCATCATAACGAGAAGAATATTTCATATAAGTAAAAGTTGCACCTTGCAGACTGCCAATCGATTTCACTTCTTCTCTTACAGTTTTGAAATTTTCTTCATGCACATGACGAGCTGCTTCAAATATAAAGACTTTATTTTCTTCAGCTACTTTAATTGCTGAAGTCCATTCGCGTGGATTAGAGAAAATGGGCTTTTCAACAATTACGTGTTTGCCAGCTTTCATTAACGTTACAGCTTGTTCGTAATGCATACTATTGGGAGAAGCAATGTATACAACATCAATAGCTGAATTCGACGCAAAAGCTTCTAAACTTGTTTCAAAAACCGTTGCTTGGTAAGGTGCACCAAATGCTTTTGCTTTTTCAATGGACCTAGAATAAACACCACCTAATTGATACTCTTGCGTAGCAATTGCAGCATCCACAAACTGATTCGTAATCCAATTTGTTCCAATAATTCCTAAATTTAACAATCTTACCACCTCCTAATTAAACCGCTTACAATTATTTTTATTTTATCATACCATATCTCTATCCTCATTTAAAATAAGTCTAATCATTTGCACAGTTGCTGTTTTATTATTGGCTTTTTTTTCTATCAATCAAGACACTTCGAATAGTATGCCAATTTCTTTCATTTGGCATATACTCAATGCCAATTACTGGAACTTCTTTTGGTATATTTTTTTGAACAGCGTCTAATTTAGTATCCGTTACTACTATTTCTATTTCTAAATTCTGAAACTTTTTCTCTGCTAGACTATAGCATATTAACTCATTTGGAAAATAGCTCTTTAAAATGTCTGCCAAAAAAAGTTCATGAGCCTTGCCAAACTGAGAGATGACCAATACACTTGTTTTCTTTTGCATTTGCAAAAGCTGAGACGTCAACCCTTCCCATTGGATGATTAAGAGATACAAAAGTTCATTTATCTCATCTTTCATTTCAATCATCCACCCACTGTCAGTCAATCCTTCTACTTCTGAAATAACCAATTTCATGAACGGCTGATAAATTTTATCGATATTTACTAATGAATTTTCTACTCGATTGACCATTACAGAGTCTGGTCCTTGAAATTCTTTTTTATAGACCATGTACTGAAAAATACTGCATTGCACAACTTCTTTATTTGGCAGTATAAAAGAATTTTTTTCAGAAAAAGCTGTTAAAGCTTTACCAATACGTTGAAATAGTGTCAGTAATTCTTGTGATAATTGGTTCAGTTGAGGTGCTGTATCTAGATAACGATTTGTAAAATAAAAGCCCAAAAATTCAATTTCCGGCTTTGGTATGTTTAATGGTACATCCTTTATAAGATCTTCAAAGATTTCTAAAAGAATATTATTTACTGCGACAGGTGCTGTATACTGTAGTAATATGTAACCTTTGCTGATGCGTTCA
Organism: Carnobacterium sp. AT7; assembly: GCF_000171855.1. NCBI lineage: Bacteria > Bacillati > Bacillota > Bacilli > Lactobacillales > Carnobacteriaceae > Carnobacterium > Carnobacterium sp. AT7. The sequence goes on from NZ_ABHH01000030.1 coordinate 13,474, forward strand.
AAACAAATATGCAGACAAATCGTTAATTTATCTTCCATAATAGGAGATAAGACGATAGTTGTTTTTTCTTCAAGCATTCTTATGATACGATTTACCACATTGAGTTTCAGAAACCCTGTTTCGTCGATTTTAGATCCATATTTTCCCCAGAAAAAAACACCATAAAAATACCGTATTTGTTTCTCTGTTCCGATTATTCTCATCGGACTCTTTTGCACGGTCAACTTATAATTCCTAAGAAATAAATCGATGTGTTTAATGCTGCGTATAATAGAAGATGTACTGATAAATAAATGTTCAGCATATTCTTCTATCGAATCCATCTTTTCCTGGTACAAGCATTCTATTATTTGACTATTTATATTTTCAGCTAAAATTTGTTGATAAAAACTTTCCATTTGAAAATCAACTGGTAAAATCAACTTCACTCCACGATGATTAGATGTAATTAATTTAATAGAATGACTTGTAAAAGTATTATAATAATAAATATCCGCTTTGATACTACGGACAGAACACTTTAACCGTAATGCAATTTCTTCAATTGTCCACCATTCGTCACTGCTATTTAATAATTCCATCAATTCTAAGCGTCTCAACGAACTTGAATCGATTAATAATCTCATGGCAACCATCACTCCCACGTTCTTATTTTTTACTCAGTCAACACGAATAAAGCAATGTTATTTTTGCTAAACAAAGAACCGCCTACTAGCATAGACGATTCTTGCGAGGAGGACTTACAAACAAAAATTGTATGTGGGGGCGTAATCTACCACAACTTGGCATGAGGTATTGTGAATAGATGGGGAAGAAGTGTACAGCTAGCTTTATTGAATAAAAGAAGTTAAAAAACCATCCGTAAAGATAAGTTTGCCAGACAAATCGTAGGTATACGTGATTGTTTTAAAAAAATAGATAAATAAAATTTAATTCGTAAAGGTATAAATATGGGGTATAGGTCTACTTTTTTTGTTCCTAAGGGTTAGTAGATGAGCTTGGAGGGGTAATTTGGGAGTTGGAAAAGAGACTGATAAATGGCAAACAATTGTTTTTCTTTTCACGGCGTCACTCCTTTTTATGAGGTATAATCAGTATATCATTCTCTAATCAAATTTTCATTTCAATATCTGCACTACAATAGGCAAATTATGAATACATTTATTTGATGAGGTAAATACCACTTTTAAACATTTGTCCTTTTTCTTTTACATAAAAAAAACCAATGAATAAATGTTGCTTAAAAAGTACACTATTCATTGGTCTATTACAATCTACTCGCTTTAATGCCGAGTTTATTCATTTTTATGATTAGTTTAATGATTATTTTTTATTAACGTCCTTGTTTCTTTTCTCTATGGTTACGAGATCTCATAACTTCAGAACGAATCAAACTATTAGGATTTCGATCTCTATTTTGCTTATCTAAGTTGTTAATGGTATTCATGTCTTCATCAGATAACGCAAAGTCAAACACTTCGGCATTTTCCTGAAGCCGATCTTTGTTGCCCGATTTTGGAATGGGAATGACATCTCGTTCGATATCCCAACGTAAAGCTACTTGTGATGGAGTCTTGCCATATTTTTCGCCAATTGTTGTTAAGTGCCGCTCTTTACTAACATTCCCTCTTTTCAATGGGCTATAAGCCATTGATACAATATTTTCAGAATCGCAATAGTCGTTTAAGTCTTGATTTGGATTTCCTGGATAGATTTCAAACTGATTGACTGCTGGACGTACTTTTACTTCTTTTAATAATTCAGCCAAGTCGCCTCTGCTAAAGTTAGATACACCGATTGATTTTGCTCTGCCAGATTCATAGATATCTTCTAAAGCTCTCCATGTATCTAAGTTTACAGCAGCATCTTTATCCGGCCAATGAATCAATAATAAGTCTACATAAGGTTGATTTAAACGTTTTAAACTAGCTTCAAAAGATTGAATTGCATTATCAAATCCAGCATCTGTTTTCCAGATTTTGGTTACCACAAAAATTTCATCTCGAGAAACACCTGAACTGACCGCACGATTGATTCCACGTCCAACATCTTCTTCATTATCGTACATTGAAGCTGTATCTATCAAACGATAACCTTTCATAATAGCTGAAAAAACCACATCTTCAGCTTCTTGGCCTTTCATTCCGTATGTTCCTAAACCAATTCCTGGAATTGTATACCCATTGTTTAGTGCCATTCTGTCTAATAAGCTTACTACCATCGTTATCCGCCTCCTAAACTTTGTTACCTTTAGTGTAAACAAGAGTGACAGAAACTTCAAAAGAAAACACTTACAAAACCAAAAAACAACTAAACACAAAATTTTTTGTATTTAGTCGCTTTTTTGTTATCTAGTATAATTTCTTAATGTAAAACGATTACGACCATTTCTGGACGATTATTAACGCGCAACGGGAACGTAGAATTTCCAATTCCTCGGCTGACCATCATTCGGTAAGCAGGCATTTCAGGATCATAATAAATCCCACTAGTATACGCCGGGAACTTGCCTTGTCCGGGTGCAAACAAGCCGCCTAAGAAAGGCAATCTAACTTGACCGCCATGAGCATGCCCACTAAGCGTAAGAGCAGGAACACGTGTTAAATCCATTAAATACTCTTCAAACAATTCTGGTCGATGTGCCAATAAAATACGCGGTTTTGTCCGTAATGGTTCTTCAATCATTACACCTCTCAAAATAGGTTTTGGCGTTGCATCAAAATCTTCTTTTTCAGACAGTCCCATCACTACTATTCCATCATCACCGACTGGCAACCACTCTGCTTCATCAATCAATACCCTGACACCAGAGGAGGTTAGGGTTGTTTCCCACTTTTGCAAATGACCTGAACCTAAATCATGATTTCCGGTTACTGCAAACGTTGGAGCAATCTCAACAAGGGCGCGACACAAATACTCCAATTGTTCTTGCGGGAAATCAGCTCGTACATCAATTAAATCACCGGTTAATGCAATCATATCTGGTTTTTCTTTTGCTACTTTTTCAATCAATTTCTTTAGTGACACACCTTGACGTGGCAAATGAAAATCACTCAAGTGAATAATCTTAGTTCCGCTTAAACTATTCTCTGTAAAAGGGAGCTGTATTTCAATTTTTTTTCGTTGTAGTTGTGTATTTTGTAAATATAAATAAAGAATGATACTACATACAATTGCTACGATTATACCTACTATTGTCCATCCTGACATACGTATTCCTCCTTGACCAAGCTAAAACGAATTGCCTTTAGCTGCTTCAGCTGATTTGTTCACTATAATAAGTTAGTCTTATTGTATCATAGTTTTCTAAGTAAAACGGTTACTAACGAATGGTTAGCATAAAAAAACAGAATGATTCCGCTTCTCTTCATTGAATGAATCGGAATCATTCTGTTAGTTAAAATAAATCATTTTCGTACTTACTAATGTGTTTAATTTATTGGAATCAAAGAAATAATTTTCTTTGCCGCTTTTTATTTCAAGATCAATCGAGCTGATTTCTTTTTCAGCATTATAGGTCATTAGCAATCCTATTAGACCTTTCGACTGAGTCAAAATATCCAATGTGCTCAAGTCGTCTTCAATTTTTAGCTGAATCGTAAGGACACCACTCACTAAGTCAAACTTATTCTTACTCACATCCCATTTACTAGAAAGCGCAGTATCAGATGGCGCATTTTCATTGTGGTAAAAATTGCTCATTTTTATTCCTTCACTTGTCGTTTCGGCTTTATAGTTTAATTTTTTTTCAGAGTTAGGTACTTCAGTTTGTAGAGCCGAATCCTTGTAGCTTAAAGCCGTAATTTCTTGATTCTTTTCTTTTTTCAAAGCTTTTACTTTTTCTATTAATTCTTTTTCTGTGCTGCCAGGAGTTAGAACAGCCATAAAAGGGTCTTTCTTTTCTACTTGTTTTGATGAAAAAGTTGTATGATAAGCGCTGGCTAATCCATCCATTGCTTTAACATAAATAGGGTGGAACATGTATCCTGATAAGAATAGGATCCATCCCAATAGTACAACTAAACTTAAACGAAGGTAAATTGTGTTCTTTTTATTTGTAGGAGTATGCACAGTCAAAACTCTCATAAAAAACACCACTTTCTCTTATCTAATTTTAATTTATTATATACAGAAAATATACTACTTTTTGTTTAAAATGTCACGTTTTTTTGTTTAAAATGGATATAAATATCATTTTTATTCAATAAAGCCCTTACATTTATTGAAATATCATGTCAAGATTTTTATCTATTACTACTATAATCGGCATAAAGTTTTATTTATTAAGTCTTATTTAAAAAAAAATGCAAAAAAAAGAGAACTAGACGAATTCGTCTAGTTCTCTTTTTTTGCATTTTTTAATTATTTATCTCTTGTTTTGCTTCAGTGGCAGATTCATCTAATTTTTCTTTAGTAGTAATATTTTTTTCTTTCCATTCAGCAGTACTCTCAACAACTGATGAATTAATGTCTTCTTCAACTTCTTTTGTTTTTTCAATAACTTTTTCTTCAGTAACTTTTTCTTCAGTAACTTTCTCAACTGAAGTTTCACCTTTTGAATCACTTGTCAAAGAGCTTTTTGCTGATGAACTTTGTTCTTCTTCAGCGATTTTCGTATCTATTTGTTGACTATTATTTTCCTCTACTAAAGGAACTTTCATTGACCTCATATTTGTAGATTGAGATTTAATCTCATTTATTAGTTTTCGAGATATGATCAATGTATTGCCTGTATCTCCTGTAATTTTTACATTCAAGACAGCATTATTTAATGTTTCGTTAGACATTAACCACAAAGAGAATGTCTTATCCGGATTTAGCAAAGAAACTATTTGTTTCTCCTTTCCTCCTTGTACTTCAATGCCAATATCTTTTGCATTAATTTGAACATCTTTGAAGTTTATAGGGTCTGCCGATTCAGGATTAGTTGTATTAAATCTTTTAAAAGTCAAATTCACTTTATCTTTCGTTAATTTAATTGGCAATTGAGCATACTTCGTATACGCACCATTTATAGGTAAAACTAAATCAGAACTTAAAACTAATCGTGTAGCAAAAAATTGATCATAAGTATGTGAATTGTCATAATAACCGTATTTTTGGTTTTCATACATGCCATATTTTTGAATCTCAATATTTAAACTTAGTTCGAACCTGTCTTTATTTGCATAATTAAGGGAAGAATCCGAATTAGATGGATCGTAGGAATAACTTTCGTCCAATTCAAAAGTGATAACTATGCCATGATGCTCTTCATTCAGTTCTATAGATTTAGATTTGATAGCTTCATTACCTGTGGACAGTTGAGAAATAATATATGTCGGTTTGTTTTCTTTTGTACCATTATTTTTAGTAACTGTAGTTGTTAAGGGTACATTATCTGGTAATTGAATGTATAAAGTAGCCTTATTCAAATTCTTGATATCCCTTGTTGTTGAATTAAAACTATTGTAGGTTTCACTAAACAGCATTTTCATATTTTTTAAACTATAACTATATTTTCCATGTATAGCTTCTACAAAAGTACTTTTATCTGGCCAATAACTTTTTTCTTCATTTGTTTTTGGAACAAGCCTAACTGTGTTCTCTAATATTTCTTCATCAGAAAACAGTTGATCATTTGCATTTACTGCATTTGCTTGAATCAATCTGAACGTGACGCTAACTTTTATTTTTTCATCTTTTGTAGGAGCAGTACTTTTATAACTCACTTTGATAGGCATTTCACCTTTTGAATTAGGTTCCAGGATTACTTCTTTACTATTTGAGTCTTTAGCAAAGATGAAGCTGTTTGTATTTAAAGATGCTGAACTTGCAGTTACCTCTTTCGCTACAGTCCCAAAATTAATGGTTACTGAAGTATCTTTTAGTTCCGCAGAAGTCACTGTTGCTCCATTTTCTTTTGTTATATTGACCTTATAGCCTAACTTCGCGGATAAACTACCCTCATTTACCAGTTTACTTGAAGCAATTAAAATAGAATCACCTTCAGTAAAACTTGCAGCAGTAATATTAGAGGTGTCCTTTGTTACTAAACTTACTGTACCTAACTCTAATTTGATACCCATACTTACACTTGCTGTGTCACTAAATATTGCTTGTACTTTTGACGAAGGAGATAGTACAAAAAAAACCGAACAAATCAAACTGATCTTAATTAAAACAATTAAACAAGTTTTTAATTTTTTCATATCTAATCTCCCCCTTACTTTATAAAAAAATTTCTTAAGAAAAAACGATTAGATAATTTCCTAACCGTTTTCTCGAAAGTCTAGCATCTTTTAATATATCCATTATTAAAATTTATTTCATTTTATTTTTTATTTGTTTGTACAGCGTTCACGCTAAATACATTTTTTAAATAATTTACAGTAGTTTTATTACCTGGAAGAAATTCTTTATGTGAAGGGTTATATGAATCGGCAACAGTTGGATCAACAGTAATAGTTACTGTAAATTCTTTTTTATCAACTATTCCATCTTTCTTACCTTCAAGGTTAAAATTTTCTTCTAAATCATGTATTTTGATTGTAAACGGACCATCTGAATAATTAACATCATTTTTAACTGATGAAAGTGGAACTGGTATATTTGCTAATTTCAAATTCACCTTTGTATCAAGTGAACCTGTATTTTCAATAATATACGTTTTTGTAAATGAATCACCAGGTCGAACATTTGTAATATTTCCAGCATCTGCAATAGAACCATCTGAAGCAACATTTGCACCTAATTTATCATTTACATCTAGTTTAGATGTTGTTGTAGCAATTGGTTCATATTTCCAATCAGTTGTATTTTCAGTTGAAATTTTTACATCACCCAATGACAATTGAATATCTCCTTGTATATCAGCACTATTTGAAAAGAAAGCACGTGTTCCGTATGCTGCTACACTGATGATTAATAACGTTCCTAATAAGATTGGTAATTTTTTCATTCTGCTTTTTGATGTTTTTTTCATTTTATATTCTCCTCCAGTTATCTTTTAATTATTTTCTTATATTTCAACACTCGTAACTATAGTACTGGATAAAAATTAAGTCAATCAATATAGTTTTTATTCAAAATTGTAAATATGCATCTATTAAGATATAACTTTAGTTTGCTCTATTTAGAATATTTTTTAATTTGATAATCAAACAAATTGCATTGTGATGGCGTTTTAAATTGATATGTTATAATATTGTGTGAAAATACTTATGATTTTAAACAAATCAATAACATTTGTTTAACTAAAAAAAGAATAATATGTATATTTCATGTATAAAAATAGCTTAAATTTTACATTATTTAACTAATAATGTTTTATTTATAGAAATATGGTTGTATTTGTTAATATTTATTGGAATTTACTAAATAATTCAGTGTTTTTACTATTAATTTTATGTACTGCCCTAGAACACTACTTAAAAAAACAAACAAAAAAATAGAAAGCGGATAACTTTATCCACTTTCTATTTAATAAATACGTTTTATCTTGCATAAATATTTTTTTGTCAAATTTGTGACAGTTCGATAATTCTGCTTTTAGCAAACAGTTGTTTATTTAAAATCACTCTTTCTCGTCTTCCTCTTTTGTCGGATAAAGGTAAAGATAAATAAGATAGACACCCATTAAAGCAACAATTATAGCAAATGCAATTGGTTTTTGTAAAAAAGTAATGATATAACCAAAATAAGGTATCCGTATTTTTTTGATACCTATATAAGAATCTTCTGTCACAAAACCTTGGTCTTGGATGTTATTAGCATCCCCTTTTGTGACTAATCCTTCTTCTGTTTTATCTACAACTCTATGGGTAACAATTTCCGAATTGTATTCAAAGGTCACAACATCTTTAATTTCAACCTCCTCGTAAGGATCCGTTTCAACAATAATAAAATCTCCAACTGCTATTTTAGGTTCCATACTTCCACTTACTACTGTGTAGCCTTTATAGCCAAATAATCCACTGCTATCTGGAGCAGAGAAGAAACTAATTCCGGCAATTACTGCGAAAATAGATACCACTATTACGACTAGTGTTGTTCCAATAAATTTAATCGTTTTCATCATTTGATTCCTCACCATCTTCATATTTCATTAAAGATAGCATATCTTATCTAGTAAATCTATCTCGGTTTTTCTAAAGCAAACAAAAGTCACGAATTATTCGTAAAAAATATCGTTTTCTATACTTGCATGATATTCATTTTCTAATTGGTTTTTAGATAAGTTTGGTCGAACAACATACAATGAATTAGACGTATAGTAAGCATTCGTCAATCCTACAGCTACACTATCAATGAGGGATTTTCCTTGAAATCTACTATGAATGACACCCGCACAAAAGGCTTCATTTATACCCCAATTGTAGTGGTCATCTCGATTACTTGAATAATTGATGATATGGATTCCTTTTTCCTGGTTGCCAAAAGCAACTTTGGTACTTCCTTTTGAGATAACAACGTTTTCAAGCCCTTTGTCTAACCATTTTTTCACAGCACTTCTAAGGTCTTCATCTGTATCAATAGTCATATCAAAATAAGTTGCAGTTTCGTTATGCTTCGTAATTATTACTCTTATTCCATCTAAATAACTTGGAAGATTAACTAGACGTTGAACTGAGACAGTTAATAAAGCAACAGGAATATTATATTTAATGGCGTATCCATTTATAAATTCAATAGTCTCTTTGGGACAATTCAAATCTATGATGATATATTTTGAGCGTTTCAATACCGAAAGATGTTTATTAAGCCATTCAGGTGTCATTCTATCAAAGATATCGACTTCTGCTAAACCTAAGACCATATCCCCATTTTTATCGATTACCTCCATAAATGTTCCTGAAGGGCAACCTTCAATCGTATCAACCGCTTTAATATTCATAAAATGTTCTGAATGGCTCTCAATCATTTTGCCTTCTACGTCATTTCCAACTACAGAAAACAGCATGACTTTATCTTCCAAACGGCCTAAATTTTCTCCAACGTTACGTGCAGCTCCCCCAACATTTGTACGCGATTGTACGTTATGCGATGTTCCTTGAATCAAAGTATCTTTAACTAAATACCGTCGATCGATATTCGCTCCACCAATACAAATGATGGGTTCTTCTTCATTTAACACATAAGCTTTCCCCAACAAATAATCTTTTTTCACAAGTCCTGAAATAAGATTGGCCGTAGCTGAACGAGACAGCCCAATTGTATCAGCCAATTCTTGTTGCGGTATAAAAGGATTCTCACGAATTGATTCTAAAATTAACTTTTCTTTCTCATTAAGACCCATAAGTGTTTATTCCTCTCTTATTGCTTCTTCCTACTTTGCTATTCTTTCAAAAAGATAATCATTTCTTAATTTTCTAAGTTGTAACTTCCTTAATAGTTATTATAAACCATCTTATATCAGATAGCATTTCATATGGTTCTCTTTATGTAGTAACACATCTTTTGAAGAAACTTTAAATATCGAACTCAAACTATACTTAATATATTAGTCTACATAGCATTTATTTTCAATTTACTTTTCTTCAGTATTCAATAAAAAAAGCAAAAAAACCAATTTATCTTAAAATAAATTGGTTTTTTTGCTTTTAAAATAGTTAAATTTAAACGCCGAACTCCGCATCCTTATTAAAATAGGCCTCTTGTGTTGGTTACGTCTACTGTGAAGAGTACGCCGTTTCCGGGTTGTTCAATTTTTAGTGCGTTACTAATTGATGCCACTACAGCATCTGTTGTGTGTTGTTCTGTAAGGATCATTACGACTTCTTTTTCTGGTTCGATGTCCATTGAGAAAAGTCGGCTTGTCTCGTGACTCCCAGAACCACGGGCATTGATAACCGTTCCTCCTTGAGACCCAGCTGCAACAGCCGCGTCAATAACTTCTTCTGCTTGACCACGATCAACAATCGTAAATATAGCTTGATGCATATTATCCTCAACCTTTCTGCCGTGAGCATCTTGATTATAGACACAATTCCGGTTTCCTAATAAGTTTGCAAGAGGGATCGTAAATGCAATTCCTCTATTTCTTTTTTTTAATTGTAATTTTTCAGTTAATGCTTCCAATGCTTCTTCAGCTGTATCTTTTCGAGCAGCCATCATTAAAATTTCTTTTCTTACTTCTTCCAGACCAAAAAACTTTAATGCTGAATTTGATGCTGTGCCTAAACCTCGAAAAACGGTTCCTCCTGATACACCCGTCTTCTTAGCAATTTGCAAGGCTCTACTACCTACACCCTTATTGACAACTAAGAAAAGCAAATCATAGTCTATACCTTCAATTACTGTATTACTCATTCGCGTGGAGTCCTCCCTTACGAGATTTAATTTTAAATAATATACCAAGTATTTCTAAAGTAATAATTGGCATCATAGCCACCATTGCAATCATACCAAATCCGTCTAATAAGACATCTGCTCCCTCGATTGATTCAGCTGCTCCTTGAACGAATGCTAAAATAAAGGTTGCTGTCATTGGTCCAGAAGCTACTCCACCAGCATCAAATGCCATTCCGACAAACATTTTTGGCGTGACATACATCAATCCAATAGCCAAAATGTATCCTGGTAAAATGAAGTGCCATAATTGTAAGCCTGGAACTAAGATACGAATCATAGATAACAGAACCGCTAATCCAACACCAATAGATAAGGCTGTCAGAACAACTTTTCTTGTTACATAGCCATTTGTTACATCTTCAATTTGATGAGTTAAAACATAAACAGCTGGTTCAGCTAATATGGTTACGATTCCTAGTACGAAAGCAACAATCAAGACAAAAATACTGCTGTCCAATGCCGCTACTGTATATCCTACCACACTTCCGACCTCCATGAAACCAGCATTTACCCCAACTAAGAAAATAACTAAACCAATGAAAACGTAAAGGACACCTTTCATAATTTTAGCTAGCTTTTTCTTCGATAATTTCAAGAAAAAGAATTGATACAACAAGAAAATAGAAACAATAGGGACTAAAGCAATCAATATTTCTTTCATAATAATAGGGAAATGATGAATAAATGGTGCAATAACCGATTCAGTTCCCGTTAAATCTACTGCTAAACTGCCGGAAAGTTCATCTTGTTTCCCAAAAATATTCATCAACATTACTGCGATAATGGCTCCTGAAGAAGAAATAGCCACTAAACCAAAACTATCTTTTTCAGATGCTTTTCCATTTTTTTTCAAATTTGATACACCTAATGCTAAAGCCAACATAAAAGGTACCGTTAGCGCACCTGTAGTTGCTCCTGAAGCATCAAATGCGATTGCTAAAAATTCATTTGATGTAAATAAAGCTAGTAAAAAGATGACAGTGTAAATTCCAGTTAGTAATTTGTACAACGGAATATTAAATACAATACGCAGCAATCCAATTGTCATCATTACTGCAATTCCAATAGAAACATAAATCAAGATGCTCATATTCGGAATTGCTCCTCCAGTCACATCGGCGATCTGGTTCGCTAAAATGTGCAGATCGGGTTCAGCTATTGAGATGAAGAATCCTAGTACGACTCCTGCAATAGCGACAATCCAAACTTTATTGCTCTTGGCGATGCCTTTTCCTAAGTTCGTTCCAATCGGGCTAATTCCTATATCGGTTCCCAGTAAAAAAATGGCTAATCCAACAACAATAAATAAAGCACCTAATAAAAAACGTAACAATAAATTGGTTTCAAGTGGCGCTATAGTGAAATGTAAAATTAAAACGATCACAACAATTGGTAAAACAGAGAGTAAAACTTCTTTAAATTTTTCTGTAAGTATATTCAAATAAACGACACTTCCTTCCTTATTTTGGTAATTTAGCTTATACATGGTAAGAATTGCTGAAGAAAACAAAAAGATGATTGATTAGGAACAAACCCTCTTTTTTATTATATATCTGAAGACCCAATAGTTTGATTTAAAACAGTTTTTTGCTTTCATCAACCATCCATGCAAGTACCCACTGTATCAGCATATTCTAAGTGTAACATAAAATTAACCTTAAATAAAATCTGAATTCTTGTATTTTTCCATTCTTTACTAGACAGTTTGTGTGGGAAAATAAAAAAAGCCGAACTTCTTAGATTAGAAGTTCGACTTTTTATCAATTGACTTGTTTATAAAGTAGGACCTTGATCATTTGATGAATTATTTTCTTTATCCATTTTTCTATCTAATTTAGCCAATTGACTTTTAGCGAAGTCGCGTCCGCCAATACCAAACGCAATGGCAAAGGCAACAGATAACGCACCCAAGATTAAGATAAAGGCTAAGTTAACAATACTTGTAGCAAATTGTAATTGATCTAATGCCATGAATACAGAGAGAACGATTAAGATATATTTCAAAATTTCACCAGCAAATTTATTCCCAGTTGATTTTTTGATTAATCCTCCTAATGCAGTTCCACCTACAACACCGATTCCTAAGATGATTAAAGCACTAAGAACAAGTGGCAAGTATGCGATGATTGCTTGACCAATAGTGTTTAAGACTTTTAAGTTTAATACATTTAAAGCTTCAACTAAGAAGAACACACCAATAACGACAGCAACAATTTGGCCAATAATCTTAGCTAAATCAAAATTCATATTTCCTGAATTTTTCACGTATCTTGTTAAGTTATTGATACCTGAACTTGAAAGTAAATCAGTTAACAATTCACCAACAAATTTAGCAATAGCGATTCCAACAGCTAATAAGATTACCGCTACAATAATATTTGGAATAGCCGCTAAAACTTGGTTTAATACGCCAACGATTGGACGAGAAATCGAGTCAATATTCAATGTTTCTAAAGCAATCGTAACGATTGGAATCAAGATAATAATATAAACAATGTTTCCTAATACTTTAGCCATTGTACTCTTTTGGCTAGCACTTGGTGTTGCATCTATATCTGTTTTAGAACTTGTAAGTTTAGATACCCATTTATCAACATCTAATGTTAAAGCTAAGTTGTAAACGAGATTTTTAACAAAACGAGCCACAATTACTCCAATAGCAATGATGACGATAGCTGCGAACAAGTTAGGCAAGAAGTTCAAAGCCGTATCAAACATATTAGAAATTGGTCGAGCGACTGCATCTAGTCCCAACATGCCTAAGATACCTGGTAAGAATAATAACCATACTAAGAAATAAAGGACTTGTGCTAAGGAGTCGATGGTTTTATCCGCTTGTTCTTGCGAATTCGATACACCCCATTTAGTTAATAGTTTGCCAAATCCGGCTGCTTTCAATCCTTTTTGAACAGCCTTTTTAACTACTGTAGCAATAATCCATGCAAGTAATAATAGCAAGATAGCTC
>NZ_ABHH01000029.1:0-27292 GCF_000171855.1 Carnobacterium sp. AT7
ACCTCCAGCGAATAACCCACACCACGAGTGGCAACTATTTTCACGTGAACATCCAGTTCTGCTAATTTTTTTCGCAAATTACTTAAATGTACCCATATACTGTTCATTTCAATATCCGAATCCCAACCCCAGATACGTTCTATCATTTGGTCGGCTGAAAAAATTTGTTTTGGATTTTCCATTAATAATTGCAAGATTTGACATTCTTTATTTGATAACTTTATCTCGTCTTGACCATTGCTGATACGCATAATATCTTTGTTCAATTCTAAGTCTTCAAATGTTAAATTATTCGCTTGTAAGACCGTTTTCCGGCGTGTCATAGCCCGTATACGCGCTAGTAATTCTCCCATCGCAAATGGTTTGGTTAAATAATCATCTGCTCCTAGATCCAGCCCATCGATTCGATTCTCGATAGCGGACTTTGCGGTCAAGAGCAAGATTGGGGTCTGATTACCTTCACTTCGTAATTTTTCTAAAACTTCCATTCCAGAAAGTTTCGGCATCATGATATCAAGAATAATCCCATCATATTCAGCCAAAACAGCATACTCATATGCATCTTTCCCATCATGAACGCTATCGACAGTGTAGCCTTCATTTTCCAAAATCACTTGAATGGCACGAGCTAATTCTGCTTCATCCTCTGCTATCAACAACCTCATTATCCAGACCTCCTCAAACCTTCTTTTGATTAGCATATTCTACTCTGCTAAGATGCGCAAGAACATTTATTTTCAGTAAATTTTCTTAGCATCACTCTGTATCTATTCTTTTATTTACGTTCATACATACTAAAAAGGGTGTAGATAAGCTTTAATCTGATTTATTGTTTTAACGATCTGGCAACGATAACTATATCGCGGTACGATACTTTTATCTTGCTAACTATATCACACCGTGATATAGTTTAACTAACAAATACATCGAGGTGTGATATAGTAATGGATACTAAATTAAAGAAGTCTTATTTTCCAATGACTGAAACAGCATTCTATATTCTTTTATCTTTAGCTACACCTAGACACGGATATGCGATTATTGATCATGTTGAACAACTGACTAAAAAGCGAATTTCACTAGGACCAGGAACCATTTACGGAACGTTATCAAAGATGAAAAAAGATGGTTTGATCGAACCGGTAAAAGAAGAAAACAATCGAAAGATTTATCAAATCACACGATTAGGAAAAGAAATTTTAGAGATTGAGAAAGCTCGAATCAAAGAACTTTATATGAATTCTAAGGGAGGGATATAATTATGGAGAAAAAAATCTTTAAGTTTATTACAGTAGATCAATTAGAAAAAGAGCAAGAGTTTTTGCATGATATGGATTTAAAAGGTTGGCATTTTAAGTGTTACAAGAACTTAAGGTACCATTTTGAACAAACTCCTCCAGCGAATTATGTTTATCGGATCGACTACAAAGAAACACTAGAAGATCTAGATGAGTATCTAGCTATTTTTGAAGATGCAGGTTGGGAAGTGGTTTACTCTTATCCTATATTTCAAGGCAGTTGGATTTATTTTAGAAAACTTAGCACGACTGAATCTCGAGATCTTGAAATTTTTTCGGACAAGGATTCGATGGTTGATTTATTGAAAAAAGTAAGAACGCACTGGACTCGATTTGGAACAGCTATGTCACTTTTGTTGCTTTTTTTTACAATCTTAAATTTATTTGTCTCCAGGTCCCTTATTAGTGGTGTTATAACAGCTCTTTTTTTCTTTGTTATTGTAATTCTCTACGTAAAGCTTTTCATTAATCTAACTAAAAAAATCAAACAACTAGAGCAGAATTAAGATCTTTATTTGATTGTTTTTGAAGAATACGGTATCTCTTACGAGCAAATAAAATGTATTTCAGGTCGTAACCAATTGATTGCAACATATAATTCAAATTAAATATCAACCATCCTCTATCTCTTGATGATAGAATATAAGAGTAACTAAAATAGGCTAATGAAATGAGGTGCTTTACATGAACACAAATAATAGCGATAAACAAAACAGCCATCTTGATTTAACCGATCCAGATGTAAAAGAAATTTTTTCCCTCTATAAAAATCACGAGGAAGTTCCTTATATTTCACCGAAACGCAACTTGAAAGAGTGGTTAGATTTGGTGAGTATCAGTTCCGAAAGCTTAGTTCCTAAACGAAACATGATGCGGTTTAAAGAAGACATCCTTCCTGGTCATCTTATTTTGTTATGGCGTATTCAGTTCGGCACGTTTACAACTAGCAGCGGCTACCCTAAATATTTTGAATATGATTATGGCATCAATGCAGAACAAGCTCTTAAAGAAGTCATCAAAAAAGGGTACGCAAATCAGTTGTCGGCGATGGATTCTTTGCCCTACTTAAACGCTGCACAACTAAAAGCCGTCTTGAAACAATTTGGACTTAAAGGGTACTCTAAGTTGAATAAAGAAGGACTTATGGAACTAGCTCAAGCAGAGTTGACAGAAGATCAAATCAGTCCTTGTTTTACTATCAGAGGCTATAAAATCACCCAAGCTGGAACAGAGATCCTTGCTAACTATCCAGAAGTCGTTGATCGTCACCCTAAAAAGAAGTATTAATCTATTGTATAAAGAAGGCACTCTCAAACGAGAATGCCTTCTTTATACTTTATTTTTCATCTACTTCTTTTTGAACTTCTTTAACGGTCTGCTCTACTTCTGCTCGGGACATTTTTTTCTCCCCTTTTTTCATAGCTGCTAAACTTTTATGCGCAAAAGCAAGCGGCAAGCGACAAAACAGAATCGTACTTTTTTCATTAAGTGTCTCAATATAAGCATCCGCTTGTGCTAAATTCTCATCTGCATATGCAAACAATTGATCTCTTGACCAATCATCTGGAACAAAGCTGACACTACGTTCTTCTTTATCTTCTTTTTGGTTACGCAAAATGTTAACAATTTGAAGCCCACGACCAAACTCAATCGCAAGTTCTTCATTTGTTTCTTGGCCATAAGACCAGTTCCACAATTTAGAAAGGTAAACACCAACACAACCTGCAACATAGTAAGTATAGTCGTCTAAATCTTCTTTTGTATGTACTTGCCAATTTTCTTTTGCCCATTTTGCCATACCAAATGCCATTTCACTAGCTGTTTCCATCATTAATGAACGCGAACCTTCTGGACATGCTTGAATCCAATCGACTAAGCGAATAGACACTTCAGGTAATTGCTCTTTTACAGGAGCGATAATGTCGCAATACTCCTCTTGTGTAAATGGTCGTTTGAAGAGCTCGCTTAATTGCATTAAAAGATCAAATTTGGTCGTATTTTGAATACTCTCATGGTCTTCAATCTCATCTATTGCTCGTAAAACTAAGTAAGCAGATGCAACTGAATATTTTAAATCTGCTTTCAAAAAAGTAATAGGAATATAAAATGTTCGGCTAGTTTCTTTTAAAACTCGCATGGCATCTTTAGGGTATTTCTCTTTGTTCATTATTTCGCCGTCCTTTAAACTAAATTATCTCTATTATACAGAATATATCAAAAAGATTCATAATGCTACGGAACAAATTAAGAAAGAAATTAGAATTTTTTATGTTTTTATGTGTTATCCATAAAATTTTTGGATTTATCTGAATGTAATGCTACAATAACACTCTATTTATTGTTAACATTCAGTTAAATAAATTGGTTTTCTAAGGAATTTTTTTAATCTACGTATGAAGAAGTTCTCTGTATTAAAGAGTGTTATTTTACTTTATAATTCTTTCGTACTAAAATAAGGAATAAGTATACATCATAGAATAGGAGACTTCGAAATGACAGATGTGACATGGGAAGTTCTCAATATTATAGGTACAATAGCCTTTGCTATAAGTGGGGCTTTTATTGCCTTAGAAGCAAAATATGACATATTAGGAGTTTATATTTTAGGTTTTACAACGGCTTTCGGTGGAGGGCTTATCCGAAATTTGGTCATTGGGATTCCAGTTCAAAATATTTGGATGCAAAGTACTTTATTTAAGTTTGCATTCTTAACTATTACGATAGTTTTGATTCTACCGAGTATCTGGGGAGGCCTTTGGAAAAAAAGCATCGTGTTTTTTGATGCAATTGGTCTAGCCGCATTTGCTATTCAAGGCGCCAATTATGCCGTATCTATGGAAGTTCCCATAATTGCAGTCGTTCTTGCTGCTATTATGACTGGTACTGGTGGTGGAATATTACGAGATCTATTTGCTGGACGTAAACCGATGATTTTCTATTCAGAAGTTTACGCTTTATGGGCTGCCATTGCTGGTTTAATTATTGGTTTGGATTGGATAAGAGGTCCGTATGTCGTTATTATTTTATTTATTTCAATTGTCGTTTTAAGAATCTTATCAGCTTACTTTAATTGGAACCTTCCCCACTATTTCAATTTTAAAAAAGAAAGAGAATAGTTCTGTTTAAAAACATTTTATAAAGAGTATGCGAAACTAATAAACCTTTGGTAATGATGTTTAACTGTAAATTCTTAGAGTTTATACAGTATTATTAGTTTTTTATTGACAAAAACTTTCTTTCAAAAAAATATATTGACCCTAAAAAAATCAAGCTTTTTTCGGAGTAGTTCATTCTACTCCATTTTTTGTATTTTCAAATCTCTCACTGTTATTTAAGACCTTAAGGCAGATGTGTCTGCAAAGATATTTATTTATAATTCTCTATATTGACTTGGACTCACCCAGTTCAACTTTCCTTTCATTCGTTTAGTATTGTAATAGCCGATATACTGTTTTCGCCTCATTAAAACTCCGATAAACAGTTTCATAATAGTTTTCTTGTTTTAAAATACTAATTTTTTTCCATAGGGGAACTATCCAAACAGTTTCCCTTGCGAGACATGCTTTGAAAAATGCCTTGTTTTTCAAGTTTGCGGGTATCTACTTTCATTTGATAATCCCATCCTTGTACTTGAGAACAAGCTTTCATATCACATTTTTTAGTTAAAAACCGATATTTTCCATCACCTGCTACATAAAATCGAACAATTTGCATTTTAATATACAGCTGTATTTTGACATAAAAATAACCCCTAAAAGTTAGTTTTTTCTAACTTTTAGGGGTCACTATCTGGACGGGCTTTTTAATTTTTATCCTATGACTGTCTTTTTTTGAAGATTTTTTTTTTTCGTCCTTACTTCAGCGATTAAATTGCACAGGTTCCTCGAATCCGTCTACCAATGACCAAGTTTCGCTTAATTTGGTTTCTACAATTTTTTTTCCACTTCTGTAAGAGTAGCGGACCGGTACTTGTCTGCGGATGGCTTCATATTCATTCTCAGCCGGAAGAACGATAAAGTCAGCTGGCTTTCCTTCTTCAATGCCGTAACGTTCTTCAATGTGCAGCGTTTTTGCACTGTTAATCGTGATCAGATCCATGGCATTCATGATCTCTTCATAGCCTGTCAACTGTGTCGCATGCAGCCCCATCAACAGAACTTGCAGCATATTTCCTGTTCCCAACGGGTACCACGGGTCATAAATGTCGTCATGACCGAAACAAACCGTTAAATCGGCTTCCAACAATTCTTTAACACGTGTCAAGCCTCGTCGTTTCGGATACGTATCAAATCGCCCTTGTAGGTGCATGTTGACCAACGGATTAGAAACAAAACGAATATCAGATAGTTTCAATAGGCGGAATAATTTAGAGGTATACGCGTTGTTGTATGATCCCATTGCTGTTGTATGGCTGGCAGTTGTACGTGAGCCCATTCCTCTTTCGTAAGCTTCTTTTGCAACAACTTCCACAAAACGTGACTGTTCGTCATCAATCTCATCGCAATGGATATCAACTAGACGATCATATTTTTCAGCCAGATCAAAAGCAATTTTAAGCGATTCTACGCCATATTCTCTAGTGAATTCATAGTGCGGAATGCCGCCCACTACATCAGCTCCCATTTTCAAGGCTTCTTCCATCAGTTCTTTTCCATTTGGATAAGATAAGATGCCTTCTTGCGGGAATGCAACGAGTTGGATGTCGACATAGGGTGCCATTTCTTCTTTCACTTCCAGCATAGCTTTTAAGGCCGTCAAATTGGGATCCGTAACATCCACATGTGTACGTACGTACTGGATTCCTTGAGCAATCTGCCATTGCAGGGCTTTTTTTGCACGTGTTTTAACATCTTCATGTGTTAGAAAAGCCTTGCGTTCAGACCAACGCTGGATGCCTTCGAATAATGTTCCGCTTTGATTCCATTCCGGTTCGCCTGCTGTCAAAGTTGTATCTAAATGAATATGTGGTTCAATAAACGGCGGAAGCACCAGTGAACCGTTGACATTCAAAACATCATTTATTTTTTCTACAACCTCTAGTTGCGGTTCAATACGGGTAAACATTCCGTCTTCTATCGTGATTTGCCAAAGTCCTTTTTTTCCTTTTAGAGCTGCATTTTGAATAATCATATACTCCACACTTTCATTAATTATTTTTTTCAAACCTTAATGCTGCCTTAGTTACCGGTAGTTTCATCAGTCCTGTATAAACCACAGCTGTTCCCACTAATGCGTTGAGTGGTGTGATTCCCGGTGCGAATTGGGCTAAAGCTACACCGATAGCCCAAGCTAGAAGAGCTATCCAGTTGATTGGTACAAAAGTCGCTTCTTCAAATCTGGTATAGTTGCGGTGTTTCACAAAAAAGTAATCTGCAATAATGATTGCTCCAATAGAAGGAATAGCCGCGCTCAGCAAGTTCAAAAAGCCGACAAAATTAGTGTACATCCACATAGCTAATACAGTTCCAATAATTCCATTCACAAAAACCCAGAATTTTTTAGAGATTTTCGTAATATTAGCAAATCCTAAACCAGAAGCGTAAAGTGCATTATCATTGGTTGTCCAGATATTCAAAGCCAGTACCAAAATTGCCGGTATTGTCAGCCCTTGCAAGAATAGGACTTCTGAGATATCTGAAAGCCCATAAACCATTGCCCCCACAGCTCCAAATAGGAACATCAGTGAGTTACCCAAGAAGAAAGCTGTTGAGGTAGCTGCAACAGCTGACCGCGAAGTTTTTGCAAAACGTGCAAAGTCAGCTGTCAACGTTCCGCCACTGATAAAGGATCCGATACAGATAGTCAAAGCAGCCGATATTGTTAAACTCGTTTTTGGTTCATAGTCGAATAACGCTCTCAGTCCGCCCATGGTTTCTATTGCTTCTATGGCAGAGTAGCTTCCTAAAATCGCAATCAAAGGAACCGCTATAAAGCTTAGAATCACCAGCGACTTCATCCCATAAAGAGAAGCCAGAGTGATAACCATCCCGAAGATAAAAATCAACAAGTAACTATTCCAGCCCATTTCTTTTGCAATCGGAACAGCAAACATCGCCACACCGACTCCAAACCATCCTACTTGCGTAAAGCCCAATAAGAAGGATGGTAAGTACGAACCTTTCTCACCAAACGAGTACTTTGCCAGCAAGTGGGTAGACAATCCCATTTTAGCTGCAATGTGCGCCAATGTTCCGGTATAAAGACAAAGTGCCAAGTTTCCCAACAGAATGACGAGCAAAAATTGAGAGAAAGTCAAATTTAATCCCAATTGCCCTCCTGCTAGCATACTGGCTGAAAAAAAGGTAAAACCCAGCATTACAGCCATTGTTTTTGCAAAAGAATTACGGCTCGTTTGCGGTACCGTTTGTAATGAAAACTCTGTATCGATTTTCTTCATGTTGTTCCTCCCATTTCTATGGGTACCAAAAGCACAAAAAGAGGCTGAATATCAGTTTTCCTGACATTCAGCCTCTTTCTTTAATCTAAGAGAAAAGTGTATACATATACACCTGCACACATTTCTCTTAGATTTTATCCGCTTCCTTGTCAGTCTCTCTGGACTGGTTTAAAGGTACCTGTATTTAATTAAGTTTATTATTCCAGAAAATAGTTTCTCTGTCAACTAGAAAATTCCCCACTAAGATGTCTAAATGTAATGAACTGTATACAATTAAGACAAAAGAGCAGATACGACAACCGTTCCCTACAGGAACAATGTAGTGAAAAGACTTTTAACAAAAAGATAGAGCGAGAAATGTGTGCCCCTCTTCCTTGAATAAACGAAGATGATAATTGATGCGTTAGAAGATTTGGGACTAAACGCTTTTCGTCCCTTTCGCATAGAACACTTTACTTGACATGTCTACAAGCACCTCCTATTCCTCCGAAAATTTCAACTAAGCTAGTTAACTATTCTATCAACATTAAAAATTATACAACTTTTCTTTTTCCCAGTCTGCTTTAAAGATAGAGTAAGTTGCTATATCACAAAGGTTTCCCTCGTTATCTTTTGCTCCTTCTCTTTTAATTCCCTCTAAACTCATTCCAACCTTTTTCATAACTTTTCCAGAACCTGAATTTTCAGTATGGTGACTGGCTTCTATTCTATTAAATCCAACACGCTCAAACAAAAAGTTTTTTACAGCAGTAAATGCTTCAGTCATAATTCCTTGATTCCAATAGTTCTTAGACATGCAATATCCAAACACTGCACATTCAATGTCACTATTTATATCGACGACATCGATAGTTCCTATTACTTGTTGGTTGTCTTTTAATTCTCTACACCAACGATAGCAATCCTCTTGTTCCAATTCTTTTTCCCAACTTGAGATGGCGTTTTTTGTATCTTCGATTCTTTTATGCGGCTTCCATGTTAAATATTTTGTTACTTCCTCATCACTTGCTCAGTTATGATACATATCTTCCGCATTTTCTATCGTAATCCTTTTCAAGACTAAACGATCTGTTTCTATTTGTTGTGTCCCTATGTTTTTCATATAATCATTCTCCCCCAGCATAATTTTTCTTTATACACATAATACCTGATATATTTATACTCTTCACTATTCTCATTAGAAAAATAAAGCTTTAGACTCATGATTTATGCTTGCGGCTGCAGTGAATTGAAATAGTTTGCTTACAAATGTAAAAAAAAGAGAACTGCTATATATAAGCAATTCTCTCTGGATAATATAGAAATGGGCTCTTAGTTTTTTTGAAAATAGCCAATCAGAAAACAATATTATTTTCCAATAAGTTATTCTTTCTGTGGATGGAAATAAATTTACTTATAATCTACTCATTTTCCATTGTTGCTCCAATTACTTTGTTTCTCCCTTGATCTTTAGCCATGTATAAACAACGATCGGCTAGTCGAAAGAGTTTCTTCATATCTTTTTTTTGAGTAGAGGCAGCCAAACCAATCGATACAGTTATATAAATACCAGCTCCATTTTCTAATAAGAATTCTTTACTTGCTACACTAGCTCTGATTTTTTCAGCAGTCTTTTTTTGTTCAACATATGGCAGGTTGTTTAAAATTATACAGAATTCTTCTCCGCCAACACGATAGATCAGCTCATTGTCAGGAGCTCCAACTTGCAGGATTACTGCTAACTGTCGCAAGATAAAGTTTCCATTCGCATGTCCATAAGTATCATTGATCCATTTAAAATGATCAATATCCAACATCATAAAAGCAGTCGTAGCAATTGATTTATCCGCTTGAATCGTTTGCCATTTTTTATTAAATACTCTCATGTTGTACAATCCTGTCAAGTAATCCATTTGTGCTTGTTCTTGAATCTCTAAATACAAATGAAGGTTCTTTATCAAGTCTTCTATAAAAGCAGTTACTACAATAACTACGATACTCGAAAGAATCAACAAGCTGATGCAAATAAGAGAACTCAATAAAATATCATCATAGAAAAAAAACAAGTTTAAAGTAATCGCTGAAACACAAACCACATTAAGCCATGATAAAACAGCGTATTGATTAAACCGTTTCGTTAACTTACTACAGACATACGGCAATAAAAGACCCAGCACAATATACATAAATGCTGTTCGAGTCGAAGCAGGATTGACTCCCAATAACAAACGCAACACTGAAATCAAAAAAGCTGTTGGAATAGAAACTGTAGGTCCAAAATAGTAAACCAACAAAATTAAAATAATATGTCTAAAATCTATTATCGCTTCTTTAGGCAAGTTAACCGAAAAAAGCATTAAAATAAAATTTGTCATACTAGCTATTCCAATCATTATCAACTTTTTCTGCAGGTTAAGTGTATATTTTTTTTCTTTTGGAATCAATTTAACAAATATATAAGATGCTGTACAGAGAATCGAAATATTGGCAATAACACTCAAGAAAACAGATGACAGCATAAAAAAACTCCTTCCATCAGCCAGTCACAGAGAATAATAAAGTAAAGAAATTCAGTAATTACTTAACAACACTTTTTTATATTTTTTGAAGGTTTTCCAAAATAGTAACCTTGCTGAATCAAAATTCCTTGTTCTTTCAATTCATCACTTGTTGCTTGATCTTCAATACCTTCGACGATAAAACCGAGATGATAGTCTTCTGAAAATTGTTGCCACGCGTTCAAGAAAAGATGCAAGGTTTCTTCATTTAAATCTTTTTTAGCACATTTTACAATTGAAAATTTAATCTGATCTAGATAAGGAACATATTTTAAGACCTCATCTAAAGAATTCATACCTGAACTAACATCGTCCAATGCAATACAATAACCTTTTGCCTTAATTGATGCAAAAATAGAGTGGAATTTCTTATCAAACGTTAAAGAATCAACAGGTTCAATTGAAGCAGCAAATAATGGTGCTTCTTCTGTTATTTCGATGATCAATTGTTTAGCATATGGCTGCATGTTAGTGAAAAAAATATGGGCCTCCGGGTAAAATAATTGTTTTGGTGCAAAATTAATAGAAAATTGAATCGCTGGAAATGACTTTAACAACTGCACCAGTTCCTCTTGAAACCATACTAAAAATTGTTTGTGCTCTTCTTTATTATGAATAATGTTATCCATTTTCACTGCTGGATAATACGGATTTTGTTCTTTATTTCTTAATAAAATTTCATATCCAACAATTCGATTGTCTTGTACATCGAATTTAGGCTGGAAGTGAAGTTGAAATTCATCCATTTAAAGCCCTCCCCTTACTACTACTTCAATCGGTCATTTACGTAAGATAATAAGATGGCGCTACGTTTTTCATGTGACTATTTAAAATAGAGAATGGCTAAGGTTATAAATCACACTGAGTTCATAAGGAACAGTTAAATCTAATCTATCTATTATTATAATTAGCAAGTAACTCCTCAGAACTATAAACCTGCTGCTTTATATTGATATTTAGAATTTTTTTAGCTAAGGCATTAAAAGTATAGTGTTCGTCAATTACTACTATATAATCATAATTGGATAAAGTGGATATAAATTCTTCGTCTGAAATAATAAAGTTTTCAATTGCATCCACCTGATTTGAGTATAAGTAATATTTCCCTACATACTGAGTATAATAACTATCAATGCTTTCTTTATCTGCACTTACTATCAAATAACTAGCATTGTTCAAAACTTGGTTATCTCCAGTAATGTTTTTTATCAAATAAGGTATTTCATTCTCATAATTTTTATTACTGAACATCATCCCATTGCTTTCTGATAAAATTAATCCTGTAGAAAAGAATAACAATAAAATCGAACTGTATTGATAATATTTTTTTGTTTTGATACTTTTATAAGACCTATGATTTCGCATAGCAATAGTTTGTTCATAGAGAAGAGAATCCATTTCTTGTACAAGAGTTATAGACAGAATCCCTAAAGAAAAAATAACCATACTTGAAGCATATCTTTCAAACCCTGCTAATACTAAAGCTTCTTCTATAGGCATAGAAAATAAAAACATTCCTAGTATCCCTATATAATATAGAATAACTATAGCATCCGTCAAAAATAGCATCTTAATCAAGCTATTCTTTCTCTTAAATCCTACTCTAATAATTAAATATGCCCCAATAAAGATTACATTTACGAATATAATTCCTTGAGTAGATAAACTATGCCAATCTATAACAGTTGAAGTGAAAGTGTGTATAATCTGAGTGGTTATCTCGTTTGTTTTTTCTGCAAATATATCTTGATAAGAGCTAATATTCACACTATGTTTAGATACTTCTTCTGTAAATGTGTTTTTTACATGTACTTCCCATAATATAAACGTGGAAATAGAAAACATCACTGTTGAGCCAGTTCCCACAACTAGGAGTATTATTTTAGACTGTTCTTTATTGAAATTTTTTATGCTGGTGTACAAATAATAAATCAGCACGATCACAACAAAAAATAATCCGCTATTTTTAACAATAGCTAAAACTGATAATAACAGGATTGTATGAATCGAAGAAAGCAAAAAGTTTTTTCTCAACACATAAATGCCTGAAACAGCCGCTAGTGCTAACAGTGGCAATATAAAATCCACTAATAAGTTATTCATCCTAATAGCTATATTAAAATAATTAAATAGTGCTATAGTCAAAAATAGACTACTTGTCATAAGCGTTCTAGAAGAATCTCGTATAACTGAAAATAGAGAATAGAGTGCAGCCATAATAAGCATAAACTGTCCTAGCAACATAACGCCTTCATGATAACCAACAATTAAAGTAACATAATAAACAAACAGAGAAGATCCAATAGGATAGGATGTGAAGCTAATAATCCCTGTTGTCGCTGTAGGTAATGAAGCTTCTGTAATAAGGTACTTGACGATTACAGCCCAATGAGAAAAATTGTCATAGTGAACAAGACTGGATTGCAATAGAATAACAGAAAAAATCAAAAAATAACCGATCATCCATATTCTAGTCAAATCTAACGAAAAGAGCCTAATTTTACTATCATTTTTATCTCTAAATAGGTTCACACTAAAAAGAAGTAGCCCGATTAGAAACATAGCAATTGCAGTGCCAGATAAAAATCCTAATAAAGAAGCAATATACAAAACGATTATATTTGCACAAAAGACAACAATTAAAGACAGCTTTGATGGATAGCCAAACTTTCTTTCAATGTAAATTCGATACCCATACGTTGACAAACAAAACAGAAAAAAACGTAATACTATAATGATCATCTTTTGTTTCTCCAATCCTTTAATAAACTATGAAAAGCACTATCCTCAATTAGTTCATCTATATTCTCTACTAAATAAACATAATTCCCTGTACTTAAATCAGACACAGATAACGTAAGTTTAAACAGTACGTTTTTATATAGAACATCCATTTGTTTCTGCATGATATCTACACTATCACTTTGTATAACCATTGTCTGAAAATCAAATTCTTTTAATACTACAGAAGTATTCTGAATTTCAATGCTTTCATGCAGGGTAATTATTGGAAATTTAGATAATTTTTTGGGAGCAGCTATTTTTTTAATTGAAAAATGGTGCATAAAATTGTCTATTAAACCATCTAAAGGTGTTAGCCACACATCATGCTTCTTAGGCAAATATTGATTACTTCGATCATAAACCAATTGAAAATAGGCTTGTTTATTAGCACGTTCCGGTTTTTCAATCCAAACGCCATATAGCCACCCATCAGATTGTTCCATCAATCTGGCAATTTTCCCTCTAACCTCTACACTATTTATTTCTGTTTGTATGACAAAATTGAGCCATTCATCAGGTGGGAAATAAATTGGTTCTTCAGAAAAGAATGACAGCCCTTCTTCTGATATGTTTGTCGTATAGAGTGAATAACTATGGTTTAAGCAAGTTATCGTTATCGCTTCTTTGGCATAAAACCTTTCGAATTTACGATAAATTGGCCGGCCTAGAGAGAATAAAACGGCATATGCAAGATTCACTATATGATGTAATAACCAGAACGTAATAACACTGCCATACAATAATTCCGAACCGTATTTTCCATAATTAAATTTAACTAAACCGTAAAGTGAAAGGAGCAGCATTATTAGATGCGGAACTACAAATAACAATTCATATCGTGATTTGTTCACTGACTTTTTCGTAACCTTGAATTTTTTTTCTGTGATTCCAATAGACTCTAAAAATACAGGTATTACTAAATAAGGTGCAAAGATTGTTTCCTGTATCTCTCCCCAACGTTGCGATCTTATTTCGCCCGAGACGCTGGTCATAGCACTTTGTAATAAAAAATAACTAGGAAGCCAAAAACACATTAATATCCAAAAATCAGTATCAACTACACGAATGTTGAATACAGTAAATAAAATTGGAGCAAATACATACAAAAGACGCCTAAAAAATGACCACCAATACAAATAACTATTTAGAAAAACCAATTTCTGATTCCATTTAAAATTAGGATTAGTTAATATGCGTAAATTATAGATACTACGGATAACACCGCGTGCCCATCTTACACGCTGGTTCAAGACGCTTTGAAAATCAGTTGGGGTCAGCCCACTGGCCATTGGTTCAAGCGTTGAAATACTTCTATAGCCGCAACTATTTATTTTTGCCCCTAATTGAAAGTCTTCTGTAATCGTATTGGTTGGAAAACCGCCAGCCTCTTCAATCGCTTGTCTTAGGATCAATGTATTTGATCCTGTGTATATAGCTGTATCATGTGCATTATTTAATACATTTACTTCTCTAGAAAAGAAATCTTGTTCATTAGCTATTGAATTTTCTGAGAATAAATTATATTGAAAAATATCGGCATTGTAAAAACTTTGAGGGGTTTGAATAAAACCAAGGTGTTTATGATTAGGGTCATCTTTAACCTTGAAATCTTCCATAAAATAAGGAACGGTTTCCATTAAAAATTTTGAATAAGGTATCATATCTGCATCAAAAGTTGCAACTAATGGGGAATTCGTCATACTTAATGCATTATTCAAATTTCCTGATTTTGCATGCTTATTGTTTTCAAAACCTGCATATCCCACATTGAATTGTTTTGCCAATTCCTTAACTTCTTTTCTATTAGTATCATCAGATAAATAAATATGAACTTTTGAAGGATCAGGGTATTCCATATGAACACAGGCATTAACCGTTTTATATAATAAATCTACATCCTCATTGTGTGTTGCTATTATTACGTCTACATGCGGGTATGCTTCATTTTCTAGTACCGGTTTTTCCAATATTTTTTCTTTGCTCTTACTCCAAATCAAAATAAATGCTGTGAAATTTGAAACGACTTCACTCACCCAAAGTGCTATACCAAAAATAAGGGCAAATAATGATCCTGATAAAGGTAACGTAAAGAACAGTCTCCACACTAAATAAATGACTGAAAATAGAACAGCTGCTAAATAAAGTATCTTTTTATTATCTTTCATTTGACCACCTTATGAAAAACCCATTTTTTTTGAACATAAAAACTAATGACGAATAGTAATAAATCTATCACTACCTTTACTAGCGTAGGATTAAAATCCATTAGCACATTATGTACCAATGAAACGAATAAACTTGAGATAAATGTTTGTATAATAACTAGACCATAGTATTTAATAAAGCTATTAGAACTACCATTCTTAAAGACGATATAATTGTTTACCAGATAATTAAATAATGAAGATATACTGCGCGCAATATACGAAGCTATCGTGATAGCTTGAAAATTACTTTCTCCTATAAAATAAATAATTAAAGAAAAAATACTGATATCAATAAAAAAAGAAAAAACAGATGAAAAAAGATATTTAATAAAAACGGCATAAATAGCAATCGAATCGAACAAAGCATGAAAATGAGACGATTGATTTTCTTCAATGTAAACTGTTTTAATGGGCACTTCTACAATACGTACCTGTTGCTTTTTCGCTTCCAACAACATGCTCATTTCGTACTCAAATCTGTCACCTGAAGTATTTACTAACTGCTCCATAAAGAAACGGGGAATAACTCTTAATCCCGTTTGAGTATCTGTTAATTTAATTCCTGTTATGACTTTCATTATTCTCCTTGTTAGAAGATTTCCAAATTTACTTTTAAAAGGTACCTTCCCATCAAAACTTCTTACTCCCATAATTAATGCATCTTTATGAACATTAAAAGCATCAACACAAAAGACCATATCCTTGTATCGATGTTGTCCATCTGAGTCAATCGTGACGATTCCTTTAGCCTTTTCAAAATGCTTCAACACATAGTTCATAGCTGTCTTTAAAGCTCGTCCTTTACCAAAATTCTGTTCATGCGTTAGAACGATACAGTCAAATTTATCTTTTGCAATTTGAAAATACTTTTCAAATGCAATGCCACTCCCATCATCTACAATCACGATTGGTATTGTAACTGATTGCCTTGATCTAATAGTTTCCAACAAGCTTAGGAGCTTTTCATCTGGCTCTAAAGATGGTATGACAATTACTATATTTTCCATAATATTCCCCTTTAATTAACTAAGGTTTAAATTCTCAGCCTTTAACTTTCAAAAAATCATTGGATTCTTCAAAAATTAGATTCTTTTATTTATAGCACAGACTTTTTTTTTATTCCATTAATTTATACCGAAATCAATTTTTCCATTGATCTATTATGTCAATTTTGTTCACAATTAGTTATCATCAAATGATTTCTTTTTTTATCTTTACTATTTTCGCTCCTTTTTCATCCATATCAGTTAATACAACCCATTTAATTGTTCAACATTTCCTAAACTCATCTTAACTAACAATACAAAACCACTCATTGTAACAGATGTATTTCCAGATAGAATTCTCTTTAAAAAGCCTATAAATATAGGAAAAAAACAAACTATTTAGTAGTAAATTTAAATAACGATCTCTTTCATCTTGTTATTCAGTCTTTTATATTCTCTAATATGTGATATAATTAACAATAAATTCCAACATTTTAGAAATGGAGATTCGCTATGAAAGAAATCAGTTTAGGCTCTTCTGTTTACGAATTAGTTACCGCACATCCGGAAATCCAACATGTTTTATTTGACTTAGGTTTAAAAGATATTCAAACACCTGGCATGTTAACGACTGTGGGAAGGTATATGACTATTCCAAAGGGAGCAAAGATGAAAAAAGTTGATTTACAAGTCATTATTGATCAATTGGAACAATTAGGCTTTACCATTAAGGAGTGAATTTATGGAAAACAATACTGTTCAGCGTCAGAAAAAAATTGTTGAGATTTTAACGTTGCTTCATGAAGGCGGAGAGTTTGAAGAAGCCAAGCGTCTTTTTGATGAGTCTTTTGATGGGGTGGATGTCAGCGAAATTACAGCTGCAGAAAGAGAATTAATTGCTAGCGGTTTGGATCCTTCAGAAATCCAACATCTATGTAATGTTCATGCGGCTGTATTTAAAGGTTCCATTAGAGATATCCATCGTTCGAATTACGAACATGAACATCCGGGGCATCCTGTTCACACTTTAAAACTAGAAAACAGAGTAATCCGCTCACTCTTAGAAGATGAAATCCAAGAAGCTTTTGACCGATTTGCTACCGGTGACTTTTCTCAAAAAAAACGCCTGCAACACGCTCTATTAGACTTGATGCAAATTGATAAACATTATGCTCGAAAAGAAACGTTGATTTTTTCTTATATGGAACGGTACGGCATTACTGCACCCCCAAAAGTCATGTGGGGTGTTGATGACGATATACGCTCTGCGATCAAAGATGTGAACTTTTATTTAAGTAGCGAAAAATTTGCCATTAATCCTTTAAGAGACAAAATAGAGCACATTATAACAGAAGTTGATGAAATGATTTTTAAAGAAGAAGAAATCATGATTCCAATGGTTTTAGATGTGTTTTCCCTAGCAGATTGGCAATGGATTGCTGAAGACAGCTTAGATATTGGGTTTGCTTTTATCCCTAAGCCTTTGTCTTGGAAGCCGAGTAAAGATGCTCTAGCACAAGAAAAAGATCAGCAAGAAAATCGATCAGAAGCAGCAAAAAAAGCAGCAGCTATGACAGCAGCTATTTCTGAGGCCCCTCCTATTACCGAAACGGAACACTATGATTGGCAAGATAATTCATTAAGTAAAGGTTCTATCGTTTTACCAACAGGTGTCCTTCAATTAAAAGAATTAACGGCAATTTTTGGCGTTTTACCTGTAGATTTAACTTTCGTGGACAATGAAGATCGCGTTCGTTTCTATTCAGAAGGAAAGAATCGCGTTTTTCCCCGTACAAATTCTGTTATAGGACGCGAAGTGATCAACTGTCATCCACCTAAAAGTATGCATATGGTTCAGAAAATTCTTGATGATTTTAGAAGTGGAGAAAGAAATGAAGCCGAATTTTGGATTAATTTACGCGGAAAAATGATTTATATTCGTTATTTTGCTATTCACGATCCTGAAACAACTGACTACCTAGGCTGTTTAGAAGTCACACAAGATATTACCGAAATTCAAAAAATCCACGGAGAACATCGGTTGTTGAGTGAAAACAACTAGCCTTATTCACTAATATTAAAGTCAGGACAACTATTGGAACTAAGTCTATCAAACAACCCATCATTCCATATAAGGATGACAGGTTGTTTGATAGTTTTTTG
Organism: Carnobacterium sp. AT7; assembly: GCF_000171855.1. NCBI lineage: Bacteria > Bacillati > Bacillota > Bacilli > Lactobacillales > Carnobacteriaceae > Carnobacterium > Carnobacterium sp. AT7. The sequence continues at coordinate 18,373 of NZ_ABHH01000029.1, forward strand.
GTTATCCTAAGCTAATTGTAAATTCAAAACCAGTTGGATTTTCTACAAAAGGTCTGCCAGCTTCTTTAAAGACAAGTTCAATTCCAGTAAGATCATCTGGCAAAGCAGGTGAAATAATATAGCTATGGCTCGCATGTTCTGTTGTTCCTCCGCCTCCTTCTGAATGGCAGAAATACGTATCATTAATAAACAAATCAAGCATATCAGGATAAAAGTTAGCATCTTCTTTCTCTTCCCAATCCATATGCAAGTATAGTACGCTAGCGTTAGCATATTGCCGAATAAAGGTCACCGTATACATAACTCCATCATTTTCATAAATCTTAAGTACTGGCACATATTTTTTGAATTTGACAGGCACAACCATTGGCTTGAGACTATCTTCCATTGCCATTGTTGTAAAGAGCGATTGTAAATACTCTTCCTGGAGGTCGTACTCGTCGGCCAACCTAGAAATCACCTCATCTGGTGGAAAAATTGTATTTTTCCCCAGAACTTCTTTACGTTGGTTTAATAAATCACAAATCTTTTCATCAATCAGGAAAAAACGTTCATCATAATGATTTGTTGATCCTTCATTTGATTCAAATTTCATACTTAATTCCTCCATTTTTCTATTTAAAGAATTGGTTCGTTGCTTCTATAGTAATAAAGATGACGAAGTTGCTGAAGTTCTATTTTATCTTGATCATTTTTTATTTTCGTACTACTACTGTTACGAACAGAAATTATTTTTGAATCGGTCCCAGCAATAGTGTTGCCCATGAATCGTGGAGTGATTCTTGGTCAGATGTTTGGAACAATCCAGCGTAGACATCGCGTAGTAAACGAGATAATTCGGTATCATTGTAATATGAACGCCCACCACTTGCTCTTACCATTTCCTCGACCGTTTTGATAGACGCTTCAACAGAATAGTTTTTAATAGCTGACAAGCGCGGCATCCATAAGTCTCCATGATCACTATCATTTTCGACATCGTCTGCTAGTACATCAATTTGAGGCTGAATGCTATCTAGAATTAAAGCAGATTCTGCGATACGCCAACGAATATTTTTATCTTGATCGTACGTCGTTCCTTGAGCGATTGATTTGCGTTTTTTCACACTTACAATTCCTAATTCCAGCGCACGTTTTCCAATTCCATGGTATGTTGCTGCTAGTAAAATTTCAAAATGAGAAAATATTCCAAAAACAACTGGGTCAAAACTTGGTCCAGGTTCTACTTTTGTTAATATGCTTTCTTTTGAGGCATAAGCACCAGCTAAATCCACACTATACGATTGCGTTGCACGCATACCAAGTGTATCCCAATCTGGTTTGATTTTAATTGTTTTAGCATTGTTTTCTACATACGCAAAAACTGATTGCGGGTCGCCATTATTTTCGTCCATGCCGTAAGTCACCATACGAGAGCATTCGGCAACCATTGATATAAACACTTTAGGCCCATAAAATCGATAGCCGCCATCTTCTTCCAGTTTTGCTTCACAAATAGATCCGAATAAAACCCGATCATTGGCCGGTTCAGAGATAGCAAATGACAACAAGTGTCCTTCTACTGCATCTTTTAAAATTTGTTCTCCTTTTTTATTTCCATGGCGTACCATATATTTTCCTACACCTACAATAATTTGATGCATGTTAATACCTAAGGCAGTAGCAGGAGCTGCTTTTGCTAGACGAGTTTGCTCGTGAGCAATTTCTTTCAGACTCAAACCATGTCCCCCATATTCTTTGGGTACAAAAGCTTTATAATATCCCGCTTCTTTTAATGCAACATGATCTTCATGCGGAAAGCTATTCTCTTTGTCGTACATTTCAGCACGACTATGTATTCCTTTTAGAAGTTCTTCATTTAAAAACACGCAATCTTCCTCTCTCCTATTTAAAACTTTCTCATTAAACATAATGCAAGTTATAACCAATCTGCAAGTTTCTATCAAAAAAATAAGGCGAGAAGTGATAATCCATCCGTTTCTTTTCTTCTTAACTATAAGATTAGTTTGATAGAACGGCTTTTTCAAAATTACAGGTTATTCTTTAAAATACAGTTTTGTCTTTAATAAAAAGCAGCACTATTTGTACACAATAGTGCTGCTTTTTAGACGTATTTAGTTTTTTTAATTCTTATCCGATACTAAAATTAGTTTCTTACTTCATCCTATTTTTTTATAATCCACTGTTTGTTCAAAATGAGCTACAGCACCAATCAGATTGGCATCATTGTTAAACTTACACACTTCAATTACTAGTTTTAAATCTTCTGCCTTCTGACGCTCTAAGTAAAAGGCTGCTCTTTCATTCAGACGTTGAATAAGGTCTTTGCGTGTGGATAAACCGCCACCGATTACAACCATATCTGGATTAAAGCTGACAGAAAGATTATAAATCCCCAGTGCCAGCGCATCAATAAGACCATCCACATATTTCATCGCAATTGGCTCACCTCTATCAGCTTCTTGGAAAAGAAATTTTCCATCAACCACTACATCTAAGCCTAATTCTTTACTATAACGTTCAGCAGTATGTACCGGACTTCCCATTTCACTCAATGTATGCTTACCATCCAAGAGCATGTACCCAAATTCACCGCCAAATAAATCTTTGCCTTTAAATAGCTTTCGATCAATGATTACTGAACCACCGATACCTGAACCAATAACAATAAATAAAGCATGTTGGATGTCTTTTGCGGCTCCAAGCCATAACTCTGCTAACGCTGCACAGTTTGCATCATTTTCCATTGAAACGGGTACACCAAATAAATCTTCCCATTCCTTCTTGATTGGAAAATAATGAAGATAGGGAACTGCACTGATGCCACTAATGGTTCCTTCTATCGCATCAACAGCTCCTGGAGCACTAATTGCGACACCATCTATTGAATAATTTTCGCTAAATGAGTGGTAAACTCCTAACATTTCTTCTTTCATATCGTTCCAACTTTTTGGTGTAGTAAATGAAGCTTTATTGCTTAAATTTTCGTTTTCCCATAACCCATATTTCACTGCAGATCCGCCAATATCAAACACTACAATACTCATATATTCACTCTCCATCATTTTAATAATAACGTTTTCATTACCGCGGTATTTCAGTTTCTCTGTATTCAAAATTTCCTATTAGCTATTCTTTCTTATAAGGAAAAAGCCAAGCAAAGAGCTAACCTCTAAACTGGCCTTTTTACTTATCTATTTTTTACAGAATAAACCGTTCGTTTAATTTTATTTAATCGCGATTCAATACCATTTCCACCGAAAACTCATCATAGCGATGAATTGAAGTAGAAAACTCAAACGCATTTCCTGTATCTAAGTACCCAACTTGTTCTGCTACAGCTACAGGATCTCCATTTTCAATTCCAAGCTCCTCTGCTTCACTATTTTTGGCTTTGCGCACAGAAACTGTTCTGTGCGCACTTTGAATCTTCAGAAGTAATTCATTTTCAATGTATTCGTAAATCGATCCTTTGATATTTTTTTCTTTAATACCTGGTATAAGATCAATAGGCATATACATTTTTTCTATTACAATTGGTCTATCATCAACATAACGAACACGACCAATATCATACACAAAAGTGTCTTCCGTAAGATTCAGTTTTTTAGCTGCATGTTCTGGTGCCGTCACAATTGAAAAGTTTAATATTTTACTAAAAACTTTTTTATCAGAATAAAGAGCCGTTGTCCCACGAAATTGATTTGCCATAGCAATACGCTCAATTTCTTCAGGATTCAAATCTTTTACAAAGGTTCCAGAACCTCGCCTTTTAATGATCAGGCCTTCTGTAACTAAAATATCTACTGCTTTTTTGATTGTCATTTTACTAGACTCGTAATGTATGCACAAATCTTTTTCAAAAGGTAGTCGCTGGTTGGCAATGTATTCGCCTTTTAAAATTTTATTGCGGATATCATTAGAAATAATCATATATTTTTTCATTTTTCCATTGCCCCTTTCGCTACCAATTTTTTTACAACCTATCAGTTTTTGCAGAAACAGTCTCTACCTTTAGTATAGCGAAATCTTTATTTTTTAACAATCCATCTTAGAAAATGAATTATTGATTTTATTAGTTAAAATTATAGACGAGTCAAGTCTTCTAGTATTTCAAAATGATTATTTTGTGTGACTTCTTTAAACCAATAACCAGATTTCTTGATGGTTTTCACTTGTGTATGAATATTATTAGCGATAAAACCATATCGATTACGGTAAGCATTTTTCCATGACCAACAATCAATAGGAGTCCACAAATGGTAGCCAAAACAATTTGATCCCTCTTCTATTCCTTTCGCCAACCAATACAGATGTTCTTGAATAAATTGGATTCGGTAATCATCTTCAATTACACCCTCTTCATTTAAATAACGTTCTTCTCTTGAAACACCCATTCCATTCTCCGATACGAACCATGGAATATTGTCATAATTATCTCTGATATTTAGTGCAATATCATGTAATGCTTTAGGATAGATTTCCCAACCTTTATCTACATTCATTCGTCGTCCAGGCATCTCATAGTTATCAAAATATTTCGTCGGCATCCAATCTACAGCTAAACTATTTGAAGAGATACTTGGTTGTTTGACTCTGCTAGGATGATAGAAATTGACACCAAGAACATCTATCGTGTTGGCTTTGATAATGCTCAATTCGTCATCAGTAGAATCCCACAACACACCGTCTTTTTCTAGAATACCCACTAATTCTTCAGGAAATTGTCCTTTTGTAGAAGCACCTAAAAACATATCATTCATCCATAAATTGGCAAAATGAGCTGCTGCTAGATCTTCTGGCGAATCTGTTGCTGGGTAAGAAGGGGTTAAATTTAAGATATTGCCTATTCTGCCCTTAGGATTTGTATTAATTTCGTGATAAGCCGCAATAGCTTTAGCAGAAGCTAGCGTGATGTTATAGGCAACTTGTACCGCTTTTCTTCCATCAACGATATTAGGATAATGGAACTGATACAAGTATGCGCCATCCACAATGACTAATGGTTCATTAAATGTAAACCAATCCTCTACACGATCACCAAACAACCTGAAACATTGTGCAGCAAATTTCGCAAACAAATCAACTACATGTTTTGATTCCCATCCACCGTGTTTCTCTTGCAATTCTACAGGCAGATCAAAATGCAACAAATTCATAACTGGTCTGATACCTTGTGCCAGACATTCATCAATGACTGCATTATAGAAACGCACTGCATCTTCATTGACGGTTCCTTCTTCTAAGTCGTCTATCAAGCGAGACCATTGAATGGATGTACGAAAAGAGTTCAAACCAATCTCTTTCATCATCGCAATATCTTGTTTATAGCTGTTGTAAAAGTTAGAAGCGGTATCTGGTCCTACTTGATTGTAGAACGCTTCTGGCTCAATTTCATACCAATGATCAAACACATTTGCGTGTTGTTTGTTGAAACGCCCTTCACTTTGTGGACCAGATGTTGCGGCCCCCCACCAAAAATCTTTCGGAAATTCAATTTTCATTTCTTCTCATCCTAACTATTGTCTATTTTTCTTTCAAGTGATAGATACGGCTCGCATAGTCTCCAGGCATATCGCGACTCCAATATTCATGAGCACGTCCGATATAATTTTCTCCCAATATCAATCCAGCTTGCATCAAATCATCACCATAACGGTCCACCTTGCCTTCATTGATTCGATACAACTTATCTTCTTTTAACCCCATTAATTGTATGCGTTCATACACAGGATTCGGTTTTGCTAACACTTGATATACACCAACTAAAGCTTCCGTTTGGTCAAGAGATACAACCATCCAGGCTGTTACATTTTCTTCAAATGGACTTTTCAAACGATAAAATGTCCCTTGATGGATTAACTGTTGCCATTCTTTTACTTGCTTGATTTGTTCTTTGATAATCTTTTTATCTGTCTCGTTTAACTTTGTACTATCTAGCTCATATCCAAAAGTTCCAAACGCTGCCACATCCCCACGCATTTTTAATGACGTCGTACGTGCAACCTGGTGATTCGGTACTTCTGAGACATGGCTTCCAATGGCAGACAAAGGATAAATAAATGATGTTCCGTATTGGATCTTCAACCGCTCAACTGCATCAGTATCGTCACTCGTCCAGGTTTGTGGTGCATAATACAATAGACCAGGATCAAAACGTCCGCCACCTCCTGCACAGGATTCAATCAGTAATTCCGGATACTTCGCCAGAATTTTTTCATACAAAGCATAGACACCTAAAATATACCGATGCATCACTTCTCTTTGTTTTTCGGCAGGTAAATTTTGTGAGTAGGCTTCGGAAATGTAGCGGTTCATATCCCATTTTATATAATCAATCTCGTTACTGTTAAGTATCGCATCCATCTGATCAAAGATATTCTCCACAACTTCTGGGCGAGAAAAGTCTAATACATATTGATTTCTTCCATGAGAAATGTTTTTTTCTGGATGCCCGATGACCCATTCTGGGTGAGCATCATGAATCGGTGTCCCAACAGATACCATTTCAGGCTCGAACCAAAGACCAAATTTCAAGTCCATTGCATGTATTTTTTGAGCTAATCCCAGAATTCCATTAGGCAACTTTTCTTTATCTACTGCCCAGTTTCCTAACGAACTAGAGTCATCATCACGTTTTCCAAACCAGCCATCATCTAATACGAAAAGATCAATACCTAAGGACTTCGCATCTCCAGCTATTTCTAAGATTTTTGTTTCATCAAAATCAAAGTAAGTAGCTTCCCAGTTGTTGATAAGAATCGGTCTTTCCCGTTTTGCCCACTTGGGATTAATCAATTGTTCTCGATACAATGTATGGAAGGTTTGACTCATTCCATTTAACCCTTTATCACTGTAAACCATTACGGCTTCTGGTGTGGTAAAGGTTTCTCTAGCGCTTAGCTTCCACTCAAAATGATGAGGATTAATCCCCATCATTGCGCGTGTCACATCATACGTATCGACCTCAACTTGAGCTAAGAAATTCCCACTGTAGACAAAACTGAAACCAAATACCTCTCCTCTGTGTTCAGTTGCATCTTTTTTGGCAAGTGCAAAAAAGGGATTATGAGCATGACTACTAGCTCCTCGTGTACTAGAAATATTTTGTACTCCTGTAATCAGCGCTTTTCTCTCTACTTGTGCTTCTCGAGCCCAAGCACCATGCAAATGAACAAAGTCATAGTCTGCAGTTGGGAAATCGATGTTTAAACTCATCAAACGTTCAACTCTAACGGAATGTGTTCCTTGGTTTTCCAACATTGCATGCCTTGTTATGACACTCAATTCATGAAACACAGTGTAAGAAAGAGTCAACATTACATCAGAATAATGATCTTTCAATTGGATTTCTAATGTAGTCGCTTCATTTGAAGTAGCAAAGGTTGAAGGCATCCCTTCAATTTTTTTCTTTCCTTCTACAACTGAATAGGCTTGATACTCGAAGTGACTGATGTGATCTCCATCTGGGTAACGAAGTTCAATAGCTGGATAGCGAAAGTCCGTTGTCCCGTATGCCGGCATTTCTTGTTTAATATGCTCCAAGGACGTCGTATAATTATCGACCTTTAAATTGTTTGATGGTCGCACTTCCCGTTCAATCAAATGAGCAAATGAATTGCGGTGTCGGATAGCTTTTCCAACGTATAATTGTTCCAACACGTTTGTCTCTTCCATAACCCGAAATAGATAACTTATTTTCCCATTTGTAAGATGAAACTCTTTTGTATCTTCATTGACAAGAACATAGTTAGTCATACTGTACTCCTTTAATTCATTTTTAGAGGTAATCTCTTATTAGCAAAGTTTAATATTATCGTTCATTTGCCTTTACGTGTAATCCTTTTTGAACCATCATCCAATAAAGACTAGGAACCAAAAAGACAAATAGTACTAAGTTAAAGTAGGCTATGCCCATTGAACTCCATGTCAGCATTAAAACAAACAAACTTTTGAATGGATTACGAATCATGTAGTCCAACGTATAGGCATAGAACCATTTTCCGTCATATGGCCCTTGTTTATACTCATATAAGGCAATCGCTAGCACTAAAAAAGTATGGTAAAGAGAGAATAACGTCAAAATGGTTACTACTAAGAAAATACTTATACTATGCAAATAACCCATATAAAGACCTAATAGACTGGCTAAACACATACTTAACAATATTGTCCATACAAATGATAGTACTTTATCAAAAGGGATATTCTTTCTTGTTTTTTTTGCTCTATCTTGCTCAGCAAATTTATCAATTGGAACAAGAACGACTCTTTCTTGTAAAAAAGACAGTGCACTTCTTGCTGCATCTGCAAAACCATAAATGAGACCCGAACGTATGAGTTTGCCCCAATAACGGACAGATCCGATGACAAACAGATGGGTCATCTCAATAGATCGAATCAATTTGGGGGCTTTTTTCATCTTCATTCTTCCTCTCTAAAGTTAATTGTTTATTTTACTGAACCGGCTACACCGTTATAAATATATTTTTGCAATGAAAGGAACACAATTAGAATTGGTATAATAACAATCATGACACCAGCTAGAATTACTGGCCAATTGGTTCCATAAGGTCCTTTAAATGCGAATAATGCTGTTGAAATAACTTTTAATTCTCGTCCTGGCATGTAAAGGAACGGATTGTAGAAATCATTATAGACACCAACTCCGCTAATAATAAGCATCGTTACAATTGGTGCTTTTAAGTTTGGTAAAATGATTTTCCAGAAAATTTGGAAATAAGATGCTCCATCTAAAATAGCCGATTCGTCTAATGAAATAGGAATCTCATCTAGATACTGCATAAAGATGTAAAGTGCAATAACATCTGTTCCTAAGTTTAAGACGATAACTGACCAAATCGTATTGAACAATCCTAATCCTTCAATAATTTGGAACGTTGCAACTTGACTTGTGATT
>NZ_ABHH01000028.1:0-28209 GCF_000171855.1 Carnobacterium sp. AT7
ATGGGACAAAGTTGCGGAAGCTGGCAAGTTAATTAGTCAAATCAATATCAGTACTGAAGGTCTTTTGCTACAAGGTAAAAGAATACAATTAGATGGCGACGTTACAATGACAACGGCTTTTGCTCTTTTTTATCTTCCATTGCTGTTCTTCATTCTGCCTTTTAGTTTGACAATGCAGCATATTCACTAGCAATTTTCCCAATTAATGCTTCATCTTTTAATTGAGTGACTTCGCGAATGACCGCTTCAACAGATTGATTAGTCAATAATTTTTCCATTTGTTGACTTTCTTCATCATTAACATCACGATACATCAGTGCTTTAGCAACTGTTTGAATCAAATGCTCCGTTTCAAGACCTCTTTCATTTGCTTCTCGAATCGGACGAATAAAGCGCTCGTCATAGCCTAATTTACGCATTGGTGTTCTAGCTACACGCGTTATATCATCTGAAATGTATGGATTAACAAATCGAGAAAGAATTTTAGCAATGTACGCTTTATGCTCTTCAGCATCAAACTGCCATTTTTCAATCATTAAAGCGCCCGTTTCAGCTAGTACAGCTTCAACTTGTTGTTTCACTTTTTCATCTTTTAACGCTTCATCGATAGTCTTATATCCTTCATATTTGCCAACATAAGCGGTCGTTGCATGCCCAGTATTTACAGTAAATAATTTCCTTTCAATAAACGGTTCTAAATCAGGTGCGTAATGTACACCTTCTAAATGCAGCTCAGTATTCTTTAATTTAGACTCATCAATGACCCATTCTTTATATCCTTCAACAGACACGAATAATTTATCTTCATGAGATTGGAGTGGAACGATACGGTCAACTGCTGCATCTGGAAAACCAATGTATTGTTCCACATAGCTTATGTCTTCATTATCTAAATGTTTTAGCACTTCTTCTTTAAGAAATGTACTACCACCAATCATATTTTCACAAGCAATCACGTCCATTGGTTGCATCGATTGTCTCGCTCTTCTTTTTTGAATCCCTTTAGCAATCAATGGAGCAATGTATGGTAAAATTTTCGGACCAATTGCCGTTGTTACGATATCTGCTTCTTCAAACGCTGCAATGACTTCTTCTGGGTGAGTTCCGTTGTTGATGCCATAAACATTATTGACAGTGAGTTGCGGTGTCCCTTCTTGAGCCAATTCGATTATATATTCATTTTTATCATTTAAAGCATCGATGATTTCTTTATTCACATCAACAAAAGCAATCTTAAAACCATTTTTATTCAAGACTTCTCCTATAAATCCACGACCAATATTTCCTCCACCAAAATGAATCGCTAACATATTATTCAATCCCCTCTAGTAATTCTTTTATTTCTTGCTCAGATGATGCGTCTGCCAATTTAACAACATTCTCGACTTCTGAACAATAGACAGCGATTTGTGAAAGGATATCTAAATGCTCGTTACCCACACCAGCTATTCCGAAAACAACTGTTACTAATTTTTCTTCCTCAGGAGTCCCAAAATCTACTCCTCCTGGAATTTGAACAATTGAAATACCTGATTGATTGATTAAGTCTTTTGAATTTTCCGTTCCGTGTGGAATAGCAATAAAGTTGCCCATATACGTTGTTACATTTTCTTCGCGTTTCAGCATTTCTTCAATGTATCCTGCTTTTACGTATTCATTTTCTACTAAAATTTCACCCGCTGCACGTATAGCCTCTTCTTTTGTGTTAAATGATTGGTTTAATTTAATGCTCGTTAATTCTAAAATATCCATAATTGATTCTCTCCTTGAGTTTTATTTTTTTAATTTTTCTAAAAAGATACTGCTTAAATAGTTGTTTAACAATTGCTTAGAACCTGAATTAAAGATTTCCATTGTTAAATCACTCTCAACAATTGCTGAACTAATCGAACCCAAGATTTCTTGTGAACTCTCGCTTAATGGATCTGGGCCCAGCATCATCAGAATTCGCTGCATCTGGATTGGATTCCGATCGATTCCGAGTACTTCAAGCGCTTTTGGTAATTCGTAAATCGAAAAAAATGGTTGTTTAATGGTTGAATCAATACAGTGAAATAATGCCATATTTGTATTAGGAAGTCCAATAGGAGCTAACTCCATTCGATCCATTAATTTATGAACAATACGGTCACTATCTGTTAAAACACGGTCTTCCAAATTTTTACAAATGGCTGAAATAACGGGTCTTAATTCTTGCGACACAACCGTTTGTTGCACATCAAAACTTTCCAAAATCTCATTGGCAATTGACATCTTTTGATAGTATTCTTTAAATTCTGATTCATCTTTTTGATTGGTAAGAATGATTTTCTCGTTTTTTTCTTTACTTTTTTTCTTTTCAGAAATAATTTGACGAATATACAATTGGATACTTTTGATTTCGTTATCCATTAACAATGGAGTCACAACTTTGTATTCCGTTTCAAATCCTTGTAAAAAAATCGTTGATAAAATCAAATCGTATTCATCAAAATCAATCCGGTGTAGTTTAGATATTCTAGAAATTTCAATAGTGGTTATTTCTGGAATGTATTTACGAATGCGACTTTCCAATATTTTAGCTGTTCCCACCCCACTTGAGCAAATAACCAGAGCCTTTAATTCTTGTACTTTAGGTTGTCTTTCAAATGCGGAAGCAAAATGAATGACAATATAAACAATTTCATTCGGCAAAAAATGAATCATTGGAAAAATATGCGTTAGCTTTTCTTTAACAGAAGAACTCAAATCGCTATACTGCATTAGAATTTTTTCTAGTAAAGGGTTGTTACTCTCTGGCATTGGGGCAATCGCTCGTTTAATGGCAGCTGAAATATGTGCTAATAAGTCATGAAAAAGAGTTTCGTCTTGGTTGAAGTTCCAATCCAATTCATTCGAAACTAGCCGAATCAATTCCCTCACTTTATAACCTAGGTCTGTATCGTACTCTTCTGAGAGAAAGTCATTACGCAGCGGAACATTCAACCCTTGAATTTGGAGACCTAAAAATTGAATTTCTTCCTTTGTAATGGCTATGCCATATAATTTTTGCATAAAATCATAAACAGCCGTTGCTGTTTCAATACTTTTCGTTTGATCACTGTCCGCTAATAAAGTTGTGGCTCCAAAAGAATGAATCTGGTGCCCTTCACGTAACCTCATAATCGAGATACATAGCAATATGACTAAACGCTGCAATTGACTATCGGTGACTTCATCAAAATAATGTTGACCAAATTGTTTAACCACTGCGTATACATGGTAAAGGTCTTCTTTACTTAATTGTTTTAAAAATGGATTTTGGCTAACCTCCCACTCTTTGGCGTCACCTTTAGTTTCATTTTCCATTAATTGAAAGAAATCATATTCATTGATTTCACTATGGATTAAACCACTAATAATCAAACGACGACTGCTTTCTGATGCAACTGCTTGAATACCTTTAGCTTTTTTACGCTCGATATCAATTTTGTACGCTTTAAATACTTCCTCAATTGAAATCAAATCTGCTTGAATCGTACTAATACTGACTTGAAGATCCATGGCAAGGGATTCCATCTTCACTTCTTTTTCTTGCATCAATAGCTTAATCACTAACATACTTTGCCGTTGTTGAGCTGTTAATTCTTCTGGAGAAGCAGACAAGTGTTGCTGTAATTCTTTAAATAAAGCCGGTTTTCCAACAAGTCGGTAACCAATATCTGACTCTCGTATCAATTTAATTTGATACTTAGCCAACGTACTCTCCAGGCTAGAAAGTTCCCTGTAGATTGTTCGATTACTGACTTTTAATTCATCACTTAAGTAATTTACTGTGACGCCATTCTTTTGTTCAAGTAAGACTTCAATGATCTCTTTTTCTCTTTTAGAAATGTACAATTTTTCCATCTCGTTTCTAGACAAAGTTTAAACAGATAAAAGCAGTGAATACGCACTCACCGCTTTTATCCCTTACTTATTTGCATCTTATTGTCTAGATAAAATGCTTATGATTGTTTTTTTAATGTTTCAACAATTTCTTCATATTTAGGACTGTTCAAGAAATTATCAACTGAAACTTGAGTTGCTGTTGGTGTTTTTTGTGTAGCACGTGGTGTTAATTCTTTTTGAGTAATCACCAATAAACCGTCTTCATCTTTTAAATTACTGATTGCTGAATTGGTTACCGAAATATCTAAACCAGCATCTTTCACTTTCTTACGCATAATAGAAGCTCCCATTGCGCTTGATCCCATACCAGCATCACAAGCAAAGATAATGCGTTTGATCTCTTTTTGTCCGACAACTGCAGTATCATCTGCAACCACTGCTTGAGTTGTTGGAGCTGTTGTTCTGTTGTTTGCTCCCTTTGATTCAGCTTTTAATGATTGTGATTCTTGAACTTTTGCTGAGAAATTGTCTTCTTCAATTGTTTCTGTTGATTTATCAGATTTAAGAATGACCATAGCCACTAAGAATGAAACAGCTGCCGCTACGATGACACCTAGAAGAACTCCGATGTATCCACCTCTTGGAGTCATTGCTAATACAGCAATGATAGATCCTGGAGATGCCGCTGCTACTAAACCTGAATTGAAGATTGTATTTGTGAATGTACCCGCAACACCACCTGCAATTACAGATAAGAATAATGCCGGTTTCATTAATACATACGGGAAGTAGATTTCGTGAATCCCACCGATTAAGTGAATTAGAATAGCTCCTGGTGCAGAAGCTTTAGCAGCACCTTTTCCAAAGATTGAGTAAGCTAACAATAATCCTAAACCAGGTCCTGGATTAGCTTCTAATAGGAATAGAATTGATTTTCCAGTCTCTGCAGCTTGCTCAATTCCTAATGGTGTCAATATACCATGATTAATTGCATTATTCAAAAATAGGATTTTTGCGGGTTCAATAAAAATATTTGCTAGCGGTAATAGTCCTGCATTAACAACCCAGTCAACTCCACTTGCAAGTGCATTTGTTAACGCTGTTACAAAAGGTCCGACAGCATAAAATGCGATAACAGATAAAATAAATCCAATAATTCCACTTGAAAAGTTATTAACTAACATCTCAAATCCAGCTCTGATTTTATCTTTAAAGATATCATCAAATTTCTTGACTAAGAATCCACCCAAAGGTCCTAAGGCCATAGCACCAATAAACATTGGAACTCCTGATCCTACGATAACTCCCATCGTTGCAATCGCTCCAACAACAGCTCCACGTTGACCATATACCATGCTTCCACCTGTGTATCCAATTAATAATGGCAATAAATATTTCAGCATCGGATCAACCATAGTTGCTAAATCAGCATTTGGAAGCCAACCTGCCTCAATAAATAAGGCTGTAATAATACCCCATGCAATAAATGCACCTATATTCGGCATAACCATACTGCTTAGGTAACTCCCAAAACGTTGGACAGTAGCTTTTGTTCCTTTTTTCTGTGTTTGTTCCACGGTAATTCCTCCTTTAATCTTTTTTTGTTAACCTAAGTTTATCTTCGTTTGTATCCGATTACAACGGAATCTAGTGTTGAGTTTGGCAACAATGAGTTTGTCAAATGTACCGTTAACAGTAAGTTATCATTTTATAATGCTTACCGTTAACGCTCTAATGTTGTTTCCTAAACTGATATAGACCATTATACCACTTTATAAATAAATGTTGACATTCTATTTTCATTCCTTTATTATTAACCTGCTTGACAGATTAATAACTTTTTTAGTGTATATACCAATTTAAATTAATTATAAAAAAACACTACAAGAATAACTTTGATAACCCAATAATAAAACTAAAAAAGTTGCTTTCACCAAGGAAGATTACTAAGAAAAAGAAAGTAGGAATTTAGACATGTGCGGAATCGTTGGCTATATTGGAAGACAAGATGCAAAAGATATTTTATTACAAGGACTTGAAATGTTAGAATACCGTGGTTATGATTCAGCTGGTATTTATGTAATGGATGACCAAGATCAAGGGCATTTATTTAAAGAAAAAGGACGGATTGCTGCTTTAAGAGAAAAAGTGGATCATAATGTTCCTGCAAAAACGGGTATCGGACATACACGTTGGGCAACTCATGGAGTTCCTAGTGTTGAAAACGCTCATCCTCACCAATCAAATAGCGGTCGTTTTAACCTTGTTCATAACGGAGTAATTGAAAACTACAAAGCAGTAAGAGATGCTTTCCTGACAGATACAACATTGCATAGCGATACAGATACAGAAATTATTGTACAATTGATTGCATGGTATGTTGAAGAAGAAGGATTAGAAACGATTGATGCTTTCAAAAAAGCAATCGTAGCGTTAAAAGGTTCTTACGCTTTAGCATTGATTGACAACGAAAACCCTGATGTTGTTTATGCAGCTAAAAATAAAAGTCCTTTGCTTTTAGGTAGAGGAGATGGATTCAACGTTATTTGTAGCGATGCTATGGCGATGATTCAAGAGACGAATCAATTTGTCGAACTGATGGATGGCGAAATTGCTACTTTGACCGTTGATGATATCAAGATTGAAACACTTGCTGGTGATGTGATCACCCGTGCTTCATATACTGCGTTATTAGATGCAAATGATTTAAGCAAAGGTACTTATCCTCACTACATGGCTAAAGAGATTGATGAGCAACCTGCCGTTATGCGTAAAATTGTGCAAAACTACCAAAATGACAAAGGTGAGTTAGAAATTGATTCAGCTATTCTTGAAGAATTGACAGCCAGCGACCGTATTTACATTATTGCTTGTGGCACAAGTTACAATGCGGGTTGGGTCGGCAAACAAATTCTTGAAAACTTAACAAATATTCCAACAGAAGTTCATTTATCAAGCGAATTCGGCTACAATACACCATTGCTAACTGAGAAACCATTCTTTATTTTCTTATCTCAAAGTGGTGAAACTGCTGATAGTCGTCAAGTATTAGTGAAAATCAATGATTTAAACTACCCTTCACTAACTTTAACAAATGTTCATGGATCTACTCTTTCTAGAGAAGCAAAATATACATTATTATTGCATGCCGGTCCTGAAATCGCAGTTGCTTCAACTAAAGCCTATACAGCACAAATTGCCGTACTTGCTATTCTTGGAGAACTTGCAGGTCGCAAAAAAGGACTTGATTTGGACTTAGATATTGCTCATGAATTAGGAATTGCCGCTACAGCTATCGAATCAATCATTGACGAAAAAGAAATTTTTGAACAACTATCTGTTACACACTTAAGCATCAGCCGTAATGCCTTTTACATTGGACGCGGTATTGATTACTATGTTGTAATGGAAGCTGCACTTAAATTGAAAGAAGTTTCATATGTTCAAACTGAAGGCTTTGCAGCCGGAGAATTAAAACATGGAACAATCGCATTAATCGAAGAAGGCACTCCTGTTATCTCAATCATTACTGACGAAATCACTGCTGGACATACGCGTGGAAACGCTCAAGAAGTTATTTCTCGTGGAGCACACAGCATGATTATTTCTTTAGATGGTTTAGATCAACCAGAAGATGCATATGTCTTGCCAAAAGTGCATCATTTATTAACACCTTTAGTAAGTGTTATTCCAACTCAATTGATCGCTTACTATACTAGCTTACACCGTGGAAACGATGTTGATAAACCAAGAAACTTAGCTAAAAGCGTAACTGTTGAATAAACAGTACATTTCAGTACCAAAAAAGGTTCATTGCAAATAATTGCAATGAACCTTTTTTGGCTTTACACCTAAGCACTCTTTGATCATTTACGGTTACTAAAACAGTTGCACGGTTAAGTGATGTGTAAGTGCAACTTCACTTTATCGTGCAACGGACTTGGATGATACAGTGAGAACCAAACCAAGCTCCACTGTATCCTCCATAACGGTTTCACGATACAGTAAAACCCCTAATTGAACTCACTCTATCATGCAAAAAAATAAATTTACAGTTCGATTAGGCTTTTTGATTCCATTGTCTTATTTCGTACTAATTTCCGTCAAAAAAGCGCATAGACGACTTAAAAACCGTTCATCTCTGCACTATTTTCTAAATTTAATTAATCTATATAAAAAATTTATTTATTAAGACGACTCATTTCTTATCAAACCTTTTAAAGCTACCAATAAACTAAACGGGTTCTATCCACACACAGCCAATTGTTTGAGAGGCCGGTAAAATAGCGGTATATCGTCCATGATTATCATAGGCTTTAAAAAATAGTTTATTTTCTTCATTATATCCGTAAGCGTAAACCACTACCCAATGATTCTTATAAGGACTTCCAAATAAAGTTGCTGTACCCACTGCCACCGGTATGGGGTGTTCTCTACTTAACAAAGAGACTACTTTCTTTTCAGCAACAATGCGCATTTTAACTGCAAAATCGTCATTTTCTTTTAGCATCCAGTTCAATCCATGCCATACATCCCAAGGAAAAGTACCTTTGTAAGCAAAAGTATCATCAATAACCGTCTTTAAACCAGCAATCAATTTTTCTTTTTCTAAATCGATGCCATATTTCTGATTAAAAGCATCATGCAAAATTACTGCTCCTACATATGTACCACAAATTCCTGGTTTAACAGCATTGATCCAATTTTTGTACTTTCTGAAACGGGCAGGTTTCAACCCAATCCATTTTTTAGGATAAGTCTGTTTTAGTTGCTTAGTCATTATATCCTCCTTAGACTTCTACCATTTTTCTCTTTAACGTTATTTAAATACAAAAGAGCTTGAAAGTAAAGAAAATCCTTTACTTTCAAGCCCTTAGTTTATCCTTTACATATGAATAGGTAATCCCATAGCTAATTCAGCTGTATCCATTACTGATTCAGCAAGCGATGGATGCGCATGTATGGTTAATGAAATATCTTCAGCAACCATTTCTAATTCAATTGCTAGCGCTAATTCTGCAATAACATCTCCAGCACTTACCCCAATAACTTGTGCTCCAACAATTTTGTTTGTGTTTTCTTCAGTGATCATACGGACAAACCCTTCAGTCGCATTTAATGATAATGCTCGTCCATTCCCTGCTAATGAGAATTTACTGACTTTGTATTCTTTGTTGCCTTTTACTTCATCAGCAGCTAATCCTACTGTGGCGATTTCAGGTTCTGTATAAGCCGCAATCGGCATCGTTTTATAATTCACCACTGAATCTTTACCAGAAATAACTTCTGCTACGATCTTTGCATCATGACTTGCTTTGTGCGCAAACGCAGGTCCTGGAGTAATGTCTCCAATTGCATAAACACCTTCAACCCCCGTTCTTAAAGAGTCATCAACATCAATTCTGCCAGTTTCTAACAATTTAACACCAACAGCTTCTAAATTCAATTTAGCTGTATTAGGCACTCGACCAGCAGAAACCAATACATAATCTGATTCAATTGTTTCTTCTTTCCCATTTTTTTCATAAGTGACGGTTACTACGTCATTTATTTGTGAAGATTTAGTAATATTTACGCCTTCGATAACGTCAACGCCTTTTTCGGCGTAACTTTTCTTAACTAATTTAACCATATCTTTGTCAAAGAAATTGATGATACTGTCTTCTTTTTCAAGAATCGTTACTTTAGAACCAAAGTTGTTAAACGCAAATGCTAATTGAGTCGCAACATATCCGCCACCTACAATGACTAAACGTTTCGGAAGTTCAGTAATGTTCAATCCGCCAGTTGTATCCACAATACGTCCGCCAAATGGGACTTCTGAGACTGCTAGAGGTGAACTCCCTGTAGCAATGACAACATTTTTAAATTCAAGTTTTTGAGATCCGTCTTTAGTTTCAACGGTTAAATGATTTTTATCTGTAAAAGTAGCTGTTCCACGAATAATTTCTACTTTATTTTTTTTCAATAAGCCTTCAACACCACGTGTCAACATGCTTACTACTTTTGTATCTTTCCAGTTCTGCATTTTTGTAATATCCAATGTAACATTTGACGTTGTAATTCCAAATGTTTCTGCATGTTGCGCATTGTGAAAATGATGTCCAGCAGTAATCAATGCTTTAGAAGGGATACAACCAACGTTTAAACAAACCCCACCAATAGACTCTTTTTCAATAATAGTGACCTTCTGCCCTAGTTGCGTTGCTCTTATTGCTGCAACATAGCCTCCTGGTCCTGCTCCAATAATCACGGTTTCTTTTTGAATAGTTGCCAAATTAGGTCAACTCCTTCTTAGTATTTATCTATACTATTTCAACAAGTTAATAGCTAGATTCACATCTCTATTTTACTCGAAACAGTAGAATAATCCAAGAAAAACAACTAAGTATGTGAAGAAATATTCAAAAAAACCTAAAATTATTTCTTTTATAGTGCACTTGAATGTGAAGAACGCATCTACATTTGGTTAATCTAATGATTCACTTCTTATTTTCCAAATATTAAAATAGATATAGGTCATTTTCCTAGCTAAAACACAGGATTTTTTAACCTTTTGACTACTGAGCTCATTTAATGAAAAGTGATACAGATTTTGTTTAGCTTCTTTAATTTGCTGCCAATTTTTGCTTTCTTCATTTAAAAGATGCATCAATAATTGAATTGAATAATTCACATACTGTTCTTTTATAATCGAAACATCAAACT
This sequence comes from Carnobacterium sp. AT7, assembly GCF_000171855.1. NCBI lineage: Bacteria > Bacillati > Bacillota > Bacilli > Lactobacillales > Carnobacteriaceae > Carnobacterium > Carnobacterium sp. AT7. Next base: position 10,558 of record NZ_ABHH01000028.1, read on the forward strand.
TTTCCACTCCCTTGGTTAGTTCGATGATTTTCAATAGTGTTTTTGGACCAGAAAGTTTTTCTTTTGTAAGTTCATTAAAAAAAGGCGCATGTTTATAAGCAATATAGTGATAATGCAAATTAGGATCATAGATAATTTTTTTGCTCTTCAAAATACATTGAATGGACATTAACAAATCTCCAAAAATATCCACAGTTAGATCAAATTCAAGAGCAGGATCAGAACGAAATAAATCAATTGCGAATAGCTTATTACACAAAAAACTTTGAAGCCTAAATTGATCCGTTATTTTTTTTAGCGCTTTTTCTTTTGTCCAAATTACTGTATTTGAATCTTCAATTGCCATTTGGTCAGCTTTATCTAGTTCTTCTCCATAATTGGCTATGACTATATCAGCTTGATTCTTAATAATGGTTAATAAGAGTTTTTCAATCATAAGATCATCTATTCGGTCAACAGGGTTAATAAAACTAACATATTCACCTTTAGCCATATGCAAACCCTTATCTAATGCCTCTGAAAAATTCTTCACCTTTTTATGAAAAACTTTAAAACGAGGATCAACTCGTGCAAAGCGATCACATATCGCACCACTCAAGTCTGTGGATCCTTCATCAATTAAAATAATTTCAATATTTCGGTAAGATTGAAACCGCAAACTATTTAAACAGTGCCGTAATACTTTTTCAACGTTGTAAACGGGAACAATGATTGACAACATAACTGCTCCTCCTTTCTCACTCCATCATGGATAGTCAGTCTTGTCCATGTTCCCTTCCTAGATGTCACTATCCAACTAGTTGTCTTTACGCTGCTGCTTGATGCAATTTAGCAAAATAAATCAATTGTTCTTTTAATGATGCTTCACTACATCCTTCTAAAGTTTTCAAAAACAACATCACTTCTTCTAATGAGCGCATCACTGCTTTTCCTACAAATATCTTATCGTATACTTTTTCACCAGTGTTTTCACTAGCAATCAGCAATTCTTCATAAAGCTTTTCTCCAGGACGGATACCCGTTTCAATAACAGGTATTTCATCATTACTAAACCCGCTTAATTTGATTACTTTTTTAGCCAAATCAACGATTTTAACAGGGTTACCCATATCTAAAACAAATATCTCTCCGCCTTTTGCTAAAGTACCCGCTTGAATGACTAAACGACTGGCTTCAGGAATGGTCATAAAGTAGCGTGTCATTCGAAAATCGGTCACAGTCACTGGACCTCCAGCTTTAATCTGCTCTTTAAATAACGGAACCACACTGCCTCGACTGCCTAACACATTTCCAAAACGTACGGCTGCAAAATTCGTTTGTCCTTTTTCATTCAAACTAGTCACGATCATTTCAGCGATGCGCTTCGTTGCACCCATAACATTCGGTGGATTAACTGCCTTATCAGTAGAAATCATAATGAACGTTCCCACTTTTGCTGCTTTTGATGCTTCAGCAATATTTTTTGTACCATACACATTGTTTCTTAAGGCTTCAAATGTATTCGATTCCATCATTGGTACATGTTTGTGAGCAGCCGCATGATAAACGATGTCTGGTTTATACATTTCCATGATATCAAACATTCTTTGTCGATTTTGTACGTCTGCTATAACGGGTGTGATCTCGATTTTCCCAACATATTTTTTGTTCAATTCGCGATGAATTTGATAGATAGAATTTTCTCCATGCCCTAATAAAATAATCTTTTTAGGAGAAAAATCAGATATAATGCGGCAAATTTCTGAGCCTATCGAGCCACCAGCACCACTGACTAAAATCGTTTTACCAAATAAATCTTCTGAAATTTGTTTAGTATCTAATGTCACCTCGTCTCTGCCCAGTAAATCGACAACATCGATTTCTCTGAAGCGACTAACCATTAGCTTCCCATTCATCACATCTTCGATCGAAGGCATTAAATTTACCGGAAGATTGATTTTGTTACAAATTTCTAAAATTTGCTCTAGCTGTTTCGGCTTCAAAGAAGGAATAGCAATCGTAATCTGCTCGACGGCTAATTTTTTTGTATACATTGGAATATCAGAAGCCTTTCCTAAAATTGGGATACCATATAGCCGCATACCATGTTTAGTTTTGTTATCATCTACAATACCTACTACTTTTATATCTGTTGATGTTTTCAAAATATTCTTTATAAATAAATTTCCGCCGTCTCCTGCACCAACGACTAGCGTACGAATTTTTTTAGTAGTCTTTTTCTCAGGCGATATACCTGTTTTATAGTCATGGAAAATTCTAAAAACGATATGTCCTCCACTGACTAATAATAAAGAAATAAGGTAAATCAATAGAATATACCTGTAACTCATTTCATCTAACAATAAAACAGCAAGGGTCGTCGTTACTCCAAACGATACTGTGATCGAAATAAAAATGATTAGCATATCTTTGATGCTTGTGTAACGATAGAGAGTGGCACAGATACCAGAATAGCCAGCTAAAATGCTATAGCCTGCTATTCCAAAAGCAACCATAAATAAGTAAGAGGTCATCGGGAGTGCTACATAAGGATTTAAAAAGAAATAAGCTATCACACCTGCTAAAAGGATTACGGAACTATCTAATAACATATAAAGACTTTTTTTATTTAGGATCGTTCGAATCATTTTGATCACTCCTATTATTTTTTAAGTAATAAATCATTAACTTAGTTTTCACAAAACTTTAGCCAATACTTTCTAATTCTTTTTCTTTAGAGTAATAATTCGCATTCATCCCTTTTATTCGTTCTTTGCTATTGAATATTGCTCCTATAACATTGGCTTGTACTAAGTTTAAAAGTTCTTTAGCTTTTAAAATATCGCTTAGATCAGCTACTTCTTTTCGGATGACAAATACTGTACCGTCTGCTTTGTTTCCCATAACTTGTGCATCGGTTACGATATTGACAGGTGGTAAATCAAAAATAATCAAATCGTACTCTTTTTTGACTAAAGCAATAAACTGTGCCATTCGTTGTGAAGCCAACAACTCTGAAGGATTAGGCGGTAAAGCACCACTTGTCAGCAAGCTTAAATTCTCCTGCCGTGTTTGGTGAACAAGATGGATCAGTTGACTACCTTTAGTTGTCAAGATTTTCGTCAGCCCCAGTTGATTTTCCACTTTAAATAACTTATGGAGCGAAGGATTTCGCATATCAGCATCTACAAGTAACACTTTTTTTCCTTGTGAAGCAAAAACAATAGCCAAATTAGCGGCAATAGTCGATTTCCCTTCACCTTGTCTTGAAGAAGTTACCATCAATGTCTTTAATTCTTTATCAATCATTGAGAACTGAATATTGGTTCGAAGTGTTCGAAATTCTTCTGAAATAAAAGAAGAAGGATTTGTTAGGGTAATTAAGTTTTTTCCTTCGTATAAATCATTATTTTTTCTACTTTTAAACATGATTAATCTCCTCCCAAAACTTTTTTAGATTGATTCGCTGGTGCAGTGAAAACGGGTTGTTTTTCTTCAATGGATCCTTCTGCTTTTGTCATCTCAGTAATATTACCTAAGTGGATCCAGCCAAGTTTTTCAGTAATAATCCGTTCATCATGCACTTTTTTATCCATCGTTTCTAGAATAATGGTTAGAATCATCCCTAATAAAAATCCGACCAATGCGCCTACGATTTGATTTAACATTAAATTAGGTGAAATCGAATCCGAATTCACTTTTGCTTTTGAAAGAATCGCTACATTTTCAACGTTAATGATGTCGTTTATATTTTCTTGAAATGTCGCAGCTACAAGATTAGCTATCTCTGCCGCACGAGTTGGATCTGAATCCGTGACTTTTATACCAAATATTTGGGAATCATCTTGAGTGATGATATCAATTTTACTTTGCAGCTCAATTTCAGATAAATCAGTTCCTAGTTCATTGATCACCCTGTCAATTACAACAGGGTCTTCTATGATGTCTCGGTAAGTATTGATCATTTGAATATTCTTTTCGATTTCCCCTAACTCTATAGATTGTGTGTTTGTATTTTTTCTACTAACTAGTAGCTGCGTTGTAGAAGTGTATTGAGGAATAAGTAAATAGTTTGTTAAGAGCGTTGTGAGTGCAATTCCCATTAAAATTAACAGTGTAATTACCCACCAGCGTTTCTTTAATATTTTAAACAAGTCTACCATTCCAATCATCTTCATCATCTTATGTTCCTCCTCATAATCGTTCATTTCAAAAAGTGACTAGTTCTAATTTTTGACTTTATATCTTTTTGAATGATAAAATTTCTCTTTTAACACTACAAAAAGATCCTTTAAGTAGGGGATTTTCAAAGCGACTGAGCAGCTGCCATACGTTACAGCTCCGATTACAATTTGGACTAATGTTGTTACAAAATTATCATCCATTCCATTGGTAGTCAGTTTGATCGTTCCGGCCATCGCTGCTGCCGAAACCACCATCTTAAAAATCAAACGACTATCAAATGTGAACTTATTCTGTTTGTTTAAATAAATCAGCCGGAATACCGTAACAAATGTTTCTACTATTAAACTTGTGATAACAGATCCTAAGACACCTAATAGTGGAATCAAGGTAAAATTCAACAAAATACTGATTGCTGCACCGCCAAAGGTAGAAAAAGCATAAATTTTTGTGTTTCCTCTAGGCAATAAATATTGATTACTAATAGCGATTCCAATCGGCATAATGATAATAACGGGTGCGATAATAGGAACGAAAACCTTCAACACCTCGAAATCATTTCCAAAAAACCAAGGAACCAGCGTTGCTGCTAAGGCACTTACACCAAATGCTGCTGGTATAGAGATAAATAATTGAGCATGAATCAAGCTATGAAGGGTTTTATTTATTTCATCAATCTTATTTTTTGAAAACAAATTACTCATTTTTGGAAGCATAACCAAATTAATGGTTGAGATCATTGTAATGATAATCGTGCTTAGATTAAGCGTATTTGTATAGATCCCAACAGCAGTTTGACTCTCTAAGACTCCTAAAATCGTTTTACTTAATGTCGTGTAAAAAATAACCGCTATTTGAGGGAAGAAATAAGCCACCATTGGGAACAAATGCCTCATCATTTGTTTAATAGGAACAAACCTGAACGAGATTTTTTTATAGATAAATCCCCACATCACTAACTGTGAAAAAAGATTTCCTAATGCTTGCAACAACAGATAGAGCGGTAAATCACTATACTCTTTAATAAAAAAGACAATTCCAAAAAAGACAACTGTTTGAACCGCTAAATTGCTTAAACTAACCTTTTTAAAATCTTCCATTCCCATAAAGAACCAAGAGATATCAAACAACACTGCGATAATGTGCAGCGATTGAATAATGTAATAGAGAAAGTCTCTGTGAAGAAAAACTATTACCACAACTGAATAGAGGATGAACGAAACCACAGTTGTCACTAATTTTAAACTGATTAATTCAGAAAACGTTTTGTTTAATTTTTCTTTATCTTCTCGAACCATTGCAATCTCGCGATTTCCATACAATGTGATACCTAAACCAGATAGTAAGATAAAATATTCGGCTATCGAATTGGTAAAGGAATAGATTCCGATACCATGAGCGCCCAACGCTTTAGAAATAATTGGAATGGTTACAATGGGCATTAAAATTCTGATACCTTGAAATAATGACTGATAAAATAAATTTTTCCCAACACTTGATGTCATTTTTAAGCACCTCAGTTTTATTGACTTAGCCTTATTGAATAAAGACCCCTTTCATTAAATAATATCGTTTTTTTTGCCTGTTCAATCTCCTGTTATCTTTTTTAAGGCAAGAAATGTATGATGATAATTCTTACTGAATTGTATTTTAGCTCGCATAACTCTTAAGGCTAGATGGTATCTTGCATTTTTTAGCAAGAGAATCAATAACTGGATATGGTATTTTCTTTCCAATCCTGAATTTTCAGAAAATAACATTTCATGAATTTTGGGGTGTTGTATGATGAAGGCTACGTGTTGTTCTTTCTGATGATTATCAAGGGGGCAATCTTCTAAAACTAAATTATTTAATTCTACATACAGTGTTCTCCAGTAAGCTAAACTAATTAAATCATGGTAAGTTTTATCCAGTTGCCAATACACCACTAATTTTTCAAAGTGTTCTGCAATATTGTATTCTAAAAGAAAGCGGTCTGGATGGTAACGATTGATTGCTGATCCCATTCGCGAAACGTAATGATAATAAGGTATTTGATTAAAGTAAACGGACTCTAAATTTCGATAAACCAAATGATTGAACAACGCATCCTGACCGACTCTTTGGTCCGTAAAACGGCAATTATTTTCAAGTAAATAAAGGTGTTTATACAGTTTGTTCCACAACACATTGGAATCTAAACCTTGAAATGCTCTGAAACTTTTTCTAAAATCCTCTTTTGTAGTTACGACAGATAACGTTGGAAGCTGAGTAGTCCTTTTAATTTTTTTTCTTGAATTCATTTCTTCAAAATAATAACCAAATACGACCATATTGGCTTGATTTTCCAATGCAATTTTCAAATTTTCTTCAATCAATTCAGCTTCTACGTAATCATCAGGATCAGAAAAATAAATGTACTCTCCAGTTGCTTGGTCAAGTCCAGCATTTCGAGCAAATCCAGAACCGGCATTTTCTTGATGAACGACTAATATACGGCTGTCTTTTCTTTGGAATTCATCACAAATACGGCCCGAACTATCTGTTGATCCGTCATTGACTAAAATTAATTCAAAGTCTTGATAAGTTTGGTCCAATAAACTTTGAATCGATTTCCCTAATGCATCAGCGACATTGTAGATTGGCATAATAATAGACACAGCAACCATAGTAGTACTCCTTTCTTAAAAAAGATAATTTGTTTAAACAGTTGGGTGATTTGTTTCATCAAACTGGTTGCTTTCTAAACTTTCATGCCGGAACAACATGAGTACTTTTTGAGGGATCAAGCCTACAATTAATGGTTTGAGAACATACAGTAATCCTAGAGGCAGCAGTTTCATTTTTTTGAAACCGTCATACCGTACCTTAGCTTCATCCAATCTGTATTTGAATGCTCTCTTTTTAAAGGTTGTGCCATCTTCTCTGTAATTGAGTAAGATGTCTTGCATATTGTGGCCTTCATATCCCGCAGCGTATAATCGCATAAATAAGTCGTAATCTTCTGCTCTTAATGTCGCTTTTGAAACAGCATAATTTCCAATTTGATTAAGAATTGCTTTTTTGATGATGATTGTTGGGTGAATAAACTGTGAACCAAACAAAAAATCTTTTTTAAACGGGTCACTTTTTGTTTTTCGTATTCCCCAAATGCCATTATCGTTAAATAGAAAAGCTTGGCTACCCACTAAAGCACATTCTGGATGTGATTCTAAATAACTCATTTGTTTTTCAAATCTGTCTTTATGAGAAATATCATCTGCATCCATCCGTGCAATGTATTCGCCTTTTGAAATGGCGATACATCTATTTAAAGAGTAAGCTAGACCTTTATTCGTTTCATTTTGGATCAATCTTATTTTTTTCGGATAGTTTCGTACATATTCTTTTGCAATTTGTAAGGTGTTATCTTTTGAACCATCTTCACATAATATAATTTCAAAAAATTCATATGATTGGTTTAGCAGTGAATCGATACTTTCTTTTAATGTTTTTTCACAGTTATAAATGCCCATTACAACGGATACTTTCATGTTAATCTTCTCCTTTAAATGATTGTTTCAATGGACGGTTATATTTCGTTTGGAAGACGCTCATTCCTAGTACTAACCAAAAGATCCGGGCATTGTTTAATGATATCGATACAGAAGCAATTAAAAAGATAATTAGAATATCTCGAATCATTTGTCTATTTTGATTCTCTTGGTCATTTTCAAAACTATTTTTCCTATTGTTGAGTAGAGTTGAACCGACATATAAAAAGAATAAAGCAGTCAACACAATTCCCCATTCTGCAGCAAGCTGAAGATAGGTGTTATGAGCAACATTTGGATTGTGAACAAATTGATTGGCAATTGGAATATAATTGCCTAATCCAATTCCTAATAATGGAGCAGAATCTATCATGTGCATTGCCGTTTCCCAAACTTGCGTTCTTCCTGATCCGCCATCAGAAACGGCTGAAGAAAAATCAGTAAACAACAATTCTACTCTTGAAAAAATTGGGAATCGACTGACAATCAATGCCATCAATTCATCCGTGTAGGTCAAAAGATTTCGAATGATCGCTGACACCCCTAAAACCAAAAAGAGTGAACTTACTACTTTTAAAGGAGTTGTTTTTTCCATTTTCACGAGTTTCCCTACCAAAAAGTATCCACTGTAAAGAGCGACTAAGATAATCGCTGACTTTGATCCAGAACTAATGATTGATAGAAGAATGATTCCGATTGCACCAATTCGAATGACACTGTTTAGTGGTTTCATTCTTAACAAAATACTTAATGCACAACATTGAATCACTGCGAAAAAATTTGGATCATTCATAAAACCGATCAACCGGCTTTCTCCAAATAACATGATTGAAGATAAATAAGGAATTGGAATAAACGAAATTAAAATACCAATGAAGCCAATTCCAACGGATCCGACTACAAACCCTTTTAGAAAAACTGCTGTTAATTTTAAGCGGGAAAGGTTAAAACCAATGGTGTAGTATAGGAAGACGACTAGCAGCTTGGTATAATCGATTAGAGTGGCTAATGGATCGGCTGCAATCATATATTGATTAGGAATGATGAATAAGGAGTGAAATAAAATAAGAATTGAAAAAGCGCTAAACACTATAATGTGCATAAGAGGTAAACTTAGTTCTTGCTTCATAATCAAACTGATTACTAATCCTAGAACTAAAAAATCAGATAACGATAGGTTGATTCCAAATAACACATTTGATTGATTTAAAAAGACAGACATCAAAAATACCGTCACCATTACTGTTGATGTCACTCGTTTTTTTTCTAACGTTAAAGAGTTTGCGACCACACTTTTCACCTCCAATAAGACCCACTTTTTATAGGAAACTCATTTGATCAATGCTTTTACTGTTTCTTTACTGTTGATGAGTGATGAATCTGGTGTGTAATTTACAATTTGATAGATTTGAGTCATTTGGCTCATAACAGACTGAATGGAATACTTCTCAAGATAGTCTAAACTTTTCAGACCAAAGTCATCTCTTAAGCTATTAGAATGGTAAAGTATGTCTACATAACTAGCCAAACGTTCTTCATCTTCTAACCCTACTAGATAACCATTTTTACCGTGATGGATTAAATCACGATTTCCTCTGCAATCAGTGGCTATGATTGGCAATCCTGTTCCCATAGCTTCTAGAATGTTTACCGGCAAGCCTTCTTGTTTAGAAGTAGAAAGGACGAGATCAGAGATACTCATCAACTTATCAACATCTGACCTAAACCCAAGTAAAAATACATTTTTTTCTAAGTGTAAGTCTTTAATTTGTTGAGCATATTGCTCTCTTAATTCACCATCTCCAACCAACAATAACTTAACTTGTGGTAACGTTTGAACGACTCTTCCCATCATAGAGATAGCTAACTGTTGGTTTTTTCTTTTGCTCAATTCGCCAACATATATCAAAAGGAAATCTTCTTTCTCATACCCTTGTAAACTTCTTCGCTGATTTTTTAATTCTGTATCAATTGGCTTAAATATCGTTTTATTGATTCCTACTCCATTAATTTTTTCAATTTTCTTAGCTCTAAAATGTTTATTTTGAGCTACATGATAATCTTCATCGTTGATTGTTATTAAACAATCGGTATACTTAGATAACCACTTTTCAACTGAATAATACATCATCCAATTTTTCAATGGTGCCCCTTTGAAAAAATGAAACCCATGTGCAGTATAGATAATTTTAGTCGTTCTTTTTTGTGCTTCTCTGGCAGCAAGTCTGGCAAGAACTCCTCCAATTGGTGAATGACAATGAATAAACGCATAAGCTTCTCGATCAATAATTTGCTTGATTTCTTTATAGGCTTTATAGTTCATTACTTTAAATGGATTACGGCAAATACCGATATCGAATACAGTTACACCTTGAAGTTGTAATTGGTTTCTAAACCGTTTATTTCGTTCATGTGCTTCAGTATTTTCATCTTTAAAATTTGCTAAAACGTGAACTTCATACCCTTCTTTTTGCAACAACGCTATATTCGGTCTATTAAAGCCTTCTATCATCGGAGCAATTGATGCTAAAATCAATACTTTATCCATAATTGAATCCTCCAAACCGTTTATTTACTAAATTCCTTTCCTTTTTTCATAAACTTAAACTTGACTAACATACACTTTATTCCGTAAAACGGGTGCTTGATCAACCGGTGAAAGGATTTTTTTCATCTGATCGATAACTCTAAATTGGTTTTCTTCCGTCATATTAGAGCCGGAAGGAATACAGATGCCCATCGCAAATAGTAATTCAGATACAGCAGGTGTTCTTTCATTATGCTTATAAAATTTCGTATGTTTAAATAAGGGTTGCATGTGAAGTGGCTTCCATAAAAGACGCGTTTCGATATTTGCCTGGTTCATTTTGTCCATAAATTCAAAAGGACTAACGTTCGTCATAAATGGATCAATCACTAATGTTGTCAACCAGCGATTGGATTTCGATTGTTTGAGTTCAGGCATAAAATGAACTTCTTCAATGGAATTTAATTCGCTATAGTAGTTTTGAAAAATTTCTCGCCTTTTTTCAACTCGTTCATCCAAGACCTGTAATTGAGCTCTTCCAATTCCAGCTAGCACATTGCTCATGCGGTAATTATAGCCAACCAGTGAATGTTGGTAATAAGGTGCTGCATCTTTTGCTTGAGTTGCTAAGAAGAAAGCTTTATCTAACAATTCTTCATCATCACTAACAATTGCTCCTCCGCCAGAAGTAGTAATAATTTTATTGCCATTAAAAGAATAGATTCCAATTTTCCCAAATGTTCCACTTTTTTTATTTTTATACTCTGCACCTAACGATTCTGCTGCATCCTCAATAATGGGAACACCAAACAAATCTGCAACGTTCAGTAATAGTTCCATATCAGCACTTTGTCCATAAAGATTTACAACAATAATCGCTTTTGGCAAATGGTTGGCTTTACTTGCATCAAACAATGCACGTTCTAATGCTTGCGGTGACATGTTCCAACTGCTAGGTTCAGAATCGATAAACGTTAATTCAGCTCCTAAATACAATGCTGGATTAGCACTTGCAATAAAAGTAAAACTTGAACAGAACACGCTGTCTCCTGTTTCTATCCCTAAACAAGCAAGAGCTAAATGAATAGCTGCAGTACCAGAACTTGTTAACGAAGCTCCTTTTTTATTGGTATACCGAGCCAGTTCTAGTTCGAAATTAGTGACATTCGGACCTAAAGGAGCGATCCAGTTAGAATCAAACGCCTCTTTAATGTATAGTTGTTCCTTTCCAGACATATGTGGTGAAGATAATAAAATCCGCTCATGATTTATCATAGACTTCCCTTCTTCCTATCGCTTATTCCCATCAGATTTCATTTGAACCAGCGATGATTGTTTTTCAACTTATTAGACTTTGAATTCTCTATTTTCTACTATTGAACTAACTTCTAAAGGAATAGCATCAGGAAATAGTGGAGTGACGTTATCCAACACCTCCTCCTGTTTCCATTGCATTTTCCGGTATTCATCAAATGCGATAATATAATCAACTTCTTTTTCAACGATATCTGCTTTCATTAACACTTTTTTAATTGTTATCAAAACAATTTTTACATCAAAAAGAAATGAGCATTTTTCAACATACTCCACATCTAAAGCAAATCGCTCTTCCCAACTTAAGTTGTTGCGACCGTTAACTTGTGCCCATCCGCTGATACCGGGTTTAACATCATGACGATGCAATTCTGTTTCGTTGTAACAAGGTAAATAATAAACAAGCAATGGTCTAGGACCGATAAAACTCATATCTCCTTTTAGAATATTGATGAGCTGAGGCAATTCATCTAGACTTAATTTCCGAATAAATTGTCCGATTTTTAGCATGCGCTCATCATAAGATAGTTCTTTATTACCAATGGCTGTTGGGTTTTTCATGCTTCGCAACTTATACATATTGAATATTTCATTGTCTTTTCCTACACGTTCTTGGATAAAGAAGATAGGGCCAGTAGGATCTTCTAGTTTTATTAAAATCCCTAAAATGAATAGAATGGGTAGAACCAATAGAAATAACATACCGGCAAAAATCCATTCAATAATTGACTTAACTGGATAATAATTTTTCATAGTGTTCTCACCTCTATTGTATTTTTAGTTATGTGTTAACTGCTTGTCAAAAATGAGAGAGGGTAGGACCTAAACTGTATTGAGGGAGGATTTTGCGAGGTTGAATGAGAGGCTCATTTTACGAGGGTGAATCATTTAGAAGTAAATTTTTTTACAAATAAACTCAATAAAGAAAATGGATTTTTTATAAGGATGACGCTTTAGAGGGATAAAACTGAGGAATATTTAGCGAAAAAAGAGGTGTGAATCGTTTAAAATGAATTAACCTTTTGAATTTCTGTGATAGTGCGAGGATGGTGATACTTAAATATAGTTCATTTCATTAGATCATCTTATTATCAAGTTCTATACTTTGGAAAAAAGCTGGTTTCCATATCAAAATTGCCAAATACCTTTCGCAGTTGAATCAACTTTTCATAAATAATAGGATCATGTACTTTTTTTCCCACATAAAAAGGGTGCTCTCCGTGTCGTGCATAAGCTTTTTTATGCATATATATTCCATCTTCTCCTTTATGCCCACCGCCTAAAATATATTTTTCAATGCCTTTATCTTTTAACCACTCCATAACGGTTAATTGAATCAAAACTTCGGGATGATGATTGAAGAATTCTTTTAGAGTTCCTGCTAAGAAACCAAAAGCCCTTTCTTTGCCGAATAATACCAACGTTGCTGCAATAAGTTTTCCATCAATTGTAGCAAATACATATAAAAATTGACCTTTCATCGTTTCATGAATCTGTTCAAAGAAAGACTTTTTGAAATAATAATAAGCATCCGCCCCATTACGGTCCATCGTTGAATAATACATTTCTAGAAAATCATCAACACGTTCACCCGTCTGATCTAAACTGATTTCAACCCCTTTTTCTCTAGCTACTCTAGCATCTCGAAAAATCTTTTTACGTACATCTTCTTCTATCGGCAATTCTAAGTTTTTCACAATGGTATTGCCCACAAGTGAGACATCTCCATAAAAACAATCTCGTACTTGAGTATTTTCAAAAAGATCAAATCGAATAAATTCAGTGATGATATCATTTTTTTGACAATAATTGGAAAATGCCTCAAAATATCCTGCCAATAATCTTTCCTCATCTGTCGTTTCTTGAATAACCGGTCCGCCATAGCCGTAAGGTGTTACGATGTCAAAGAACTTTTTATTTTCTAGTTGAAAAGGAATCTCTCTTTTAATAAACATATTCTTTACTTTTCCATACTCATTTTCGAAGTCAAAAATAATTAATTCTCCATCTTCTATTGTTTCGTATAGCCTTCCATAAGGTTCAGTGAAATTAATTTCCATATAACATTCTCCTTCATATTTTTATAATTTTCTAAAAAAAGGCGACTTAAATAAACCTAAAACAATTCATTTTTTCTAAAAAAGTTTACAGCTTAATATGAAAAATGGGTACGGCTAAATAGGATAAGTAACTACTATGGAGTGATACTGAAGGTGAGTGGGTAAAATTGGGTAAATTAAATAAAGATGTCTGGATATACTACTTGAAAATTTGTCAAAACTAAAAGTGTATTGGCGGTCAGGATGACCTAGGATGAAACTGAGGGTCTTGCTTCAAGGAGGAAAAATAAGTACTATGTGAAAGCAGATTGTTTAAAAAATCCTGCTATTAATTGATACTCGAAGTATAACAACTATTAGTTGTAAGGGCTATCTTTTAGTTAAAAAAAAATTTTTTAAGTTTGGTTTGTGACGAAAATATGTACAACTCTATTAGAAAAGCCTAATAATAGGCAACCAGAGCTGTACATATAAATATAGTTGTTTTGAAATTTAAGCGTAATTACGACAAAGTTCTGCACATTCCAAACATACTTTAGCACATCTTTGACAGTGATCATGATCATGTTTCTCGCATTCTTTTCCGCAAGCTTGACAAATAGTGGCACATAAAGCAATAAGGTCAGCGGATAAAGAACTTTCTCTAGTAATAGCAGTTGAAGCAAAAGCACAAATGTCCGCACATTCTCGGTCTAATCGAATACATTCTGCCATCATCTGAACATGATCTTCTTTTAGACAAGCATCAAAACATTCGTTGCACACACGCTGACACTCAAACATCTTTTCCGAAATCTTTACTAATTGTTCTTGCATACCATCCCTCCTCGATTTTTAACACATCTATAGTATAAGACTTTTAGAAAGTCCTATCAAATGATAAGGCTCTCTAACTCAACTACATTTCTCGCCATAAAAAAAAGGTCCATTACTTTTTTGCAATGAACCCTTTTTTGGTCTTTATACTGAGTATTGAAGTAGATTCCCTTGTCAAACCCCTTTAATTTAACTAGTTACCTACAGTTAAATACACCTTAAGAAAAAGTTAATTCAATGCCCATTCATAAATTGCATGTGCAACTCCATCTTCTTGATTTGATTTAGATACATATTTTGCCGTTAATTTAATAGAGTCAACAGCATTACCCATCGCTACGCTCGTACCCGCCACTTTCATCATATCTAAATCATTTTCTCCATCGCCGATAGCCATCACTTCATCCATTGAAAATCCGAGTTTCGTTGCTAATCCTGTCAATGCCTCACCTTTATTAGCACCTTGAGGTAACAATTCTAAAACATAAGACAAACTTCGAATAGGGTAAAAATTTTCAGAAATAAATGCTGGCATAGAAGCCGCTAAATGATCTAGTTCTGTTTCTTCTGCAACATACATCGCTTTAAATATTGTCAATTCCTCAGGTAGTTCTTCTAATGGCAAATGCACAGCATCCATTCCCAATAAATCAGCATCGAATTGCAACATTTCAGTTTTTTTACCTGTATAATAGTAAGCTTTCTCGTCGAAATATGTAAAATTCATTTCGAACGGTTCAATGAGTTGTTCTGCTTTTTTCAATTGGCTATGGTCTAATTGGTGCGAATAAACAATTTCCCAATTGGTCGTTTTTTGAACAACTGTCCCATTTAAAGAAATCACATAATCTTCTTCATCTTTAGGCAAATCCAATTCTTCAAAATAATCATAGACCGCATGTACTGGTCTGCCTGTACATAAAACAATCTTAATCCCTGCATTACTTGCTTCTTTGATTGCTTTTTTCACCTTATCCGTTACTAAATGGTGTTCATTTAATAATGTTCCGTCCATATCAATTGCAATTAATTTGATCAATTTTTTTACTCCTCCACTTACTTATTCATTATTCTAAACTTCGATCTTTTTTCATTGGTATTCTGTGTACTCAAAATCTACACCACTCAATGTTTGTTTCACCCACTGATTATGGGTCACTTCTTTTTTAGGCCCTGACAAATTTTCAATTGATTTTTCAATATCTAAACACGCTTGATAAAAACGCTGAGCATCCTCTTCCAGTTTAAATTGAAACTCTTGAGCCAGCTCTTTTGAGTTTGCATAGTGCAGAACAACTTCGTTTTCATTTATATAAACACTAAAATAAGTGGAAATAATTCTTTTTTTCACTATAAGCCAACTCCTAACCTGCCTGAATTAATAGATGATTGATTTACATTTATCATACCATTAATTCAAAAAAATCAGTAGGCTTGTTTCAAAGCTTCAGTCAAACGAACTAAAAAAGAATGGAAATCAAGCTACGAAAGGCTGTTTTCCATTCTTTTTAGTTGACACTTTTCAATCAAATTTTTGGTTATACCGCTGAATGGCTGCTTTAGATTTCTCTAAATTGGTTACGGTCAAGTCGTAGTTTTTAGACGCATAGTCATAAAACAGAATATCGACAGCATACATCTGAGTCAATAACGAAATTGTCGCTCCACTTCTTAGAGGAGCTTCATGAGCAAAAGCCGTTTTTAAGGCAATATCCGCTTCAAGACTTAGCGCATTCTCAGTATTATTTGTGAGTGCTACTGTTTTCAATCCAAGTTCTTTTGCCATAATCATTAAAGCAAGAACTTCTTTCTTTTCACCGCTGTTTGAAACTCCAAAAAACACCGCATTCTCTCCGGCAACTGCCATTGATGTGACTAGCAAATGTTGATCAAGCGAACAAACAACTATTTTTCCCATTCGACTAAACTTTTGTTGAATATCAGAAGCAACAATATGAGAAGCCCCTAAACCATATAGATAAATAATTGAACTCTCATGAAGCAATTCCGAAACACGCTCAATTTGTTTCGTATCCAATACGTTATTGGTTTCTTTAAAAAGATGATTCGTATTGATGAGCATTTTCTTTTTAACTTGTTCTAAATTCTCATCAGCTAAAATATCCGTGTATAAATTATCCTTGATGCCTTGGGAATCTGCCGACAATTGAAGTTTCAACTCCGTAAATCCTTTAATGCCAATCGAACGGCAAAAGCGAATCACTGCAGCCGAACTAGAACCAGCTTCAGTCGCTAGATCTGTTGCACTCATTTGAATAACCTTTACTGGATCTCTAAGAATTGTTTCAGCTATCTTTTTTTCAGATTGTGGCAACGTAATTTTTTTCTCTCTAATCGTCAATAAGACATTATTCTGCATAACCTGCGACCTCCGACTATTTGCATTCATTTATAAACTGAAAAAGGCATGCAAATCGCTAGACTCACATGCCTTTTAAACGCTACTGTTATTTTACAATGTACAAATCAGATTAGTCAACAATAGTTTCTGCGTCGAATTCGTCTGCATCATAAGAAACTAGTTCAGTTGGTTCCATTGCTGATTTTGGAACGCCGAAGAAGTAAGTAGCTAAGAATCCACCAGCATAAGCAGCTAATAATCCAACTACATAACCCCACCATTTGCCGTTAGCAATTAATGGAATTAACGCTACTCCACTTGGTCCAATTGCAGTTGCACCAATTCCACCAAATAATCCGATAACAGCTCCACCGATACCGCCTCCAATACAAGCAGTGATGAATGGACGACCTAAAGGCAATGTTACCGCATAGATTAATGGTTCACCGATTCCTAAGATACCTACAGGCAATGAACCTTTGATCATGTTTGTTAATTGTTTGTTTTTACGACATTTTATCCATAATGCGATTGAAGCTCCAACTTGCCCAGCTCCAGCCATAGCTAAGATCGGCAATAATAATGTCATTCCTTGAGTAGAGATCATTTCAATATGGATTGGTGTTAATACTTGGTGTAAACCAAACATAACCATTGGTAAGAACAATGCGCCTAATACGAAACCGGCGAAAGCTCCACCAACATTTAATACCCAAGTGATTGCTCCAACTAAGCTAGATGAAATGGCACCTGCGATTGGCATAATCAAGAAAATGGTTACTAAACCAATAGCCAATAAAGAAATGGTTGGTGTTACGATAATATCGATTGAATCTGGAACAACTTTACGCATGCTTTTTTCTACGATTGACAATAAGTAGACCGCTAAGATAACACCAA